>NZ_JCADBG010000020.1:0-199311 GCF_059358815.1 Streptosporangium nanhuense | reverse complement strand
TACGAGGAGACCCGGCGCAGGGAGATGTGGCTGCAGGCCTCGGCGGAGGTCACCACCAGCCTGCTGTCGGGCGCCGAGCCCGGCCGGGTGCTCACGCTGATCGCGCGGCGGGCGCGGCAGATGGCCGGGGCCGACATCGCGGCGGTCCTGCTGCCGGACGAGAGCGGCCGGGTCCTGCGGGCGGTCGTCGCCGACGGCGAGAACCACGAGCAGGTGGTGGACGCGGAGGCCCCGATCGCCAGGTCCCTGGCGGGCCTGGCGTTCACCGGCGGCGAGCCGGTCACGGTCACCGACCCGGCCGAGACCGAGGTCTCGATCGTGATCGCCGAGTACGTCTCGCTCGGCCCGGTCGCCGCGGTGCCGTTCGGCGCGGCGGGGGGCGTGCGGGGCGTGCTGTCGCTGGGCAAGCGTCAGGGCCGCGTCCCGTTCAACCAGACGGAGGTACGAACCCTGCACGCCTTCGCCGGTCAGGCCGCGATCGCCCTGGAACTGGCGGAGAGGCGGATGGACGCCGAGCGGCTGGGGCTGCTGGAGGACCGCGACCGGATCGCCAAGGACCTGCACGACGTGGTGATCCAGCGGCTGTTCGCGGTGGCGATGACGCTGATGAGCACGGCACGGCTCGTCGAGCGGCCCGAGGCTTCCGACCGGCTGCGCAACGCGATCGACGAGCTGGACGGCACCATCCGGCAGATCCGCTCGACCATCTTCGCCCTGCAGGCTCCCGGCGACGACGACGCGGGCCTGCGCGCCCGGATCGTGGAGCTGGTGGAGGGGGCGCGCGGCCACCTCGGCTTCATGCCGGGCCTGACCATGGAGGGACGGCTGGACACCGGCGTTCCCCAGGCGATCGCCGAGCAGCTGCCGGCGGTGTTGCGCGAGGCGCTGTCCAACGTGGTGCGGCACGCCAGGGCGTCCAGGGCGGAGGTGTCGGTGGAGCTCGGCGCGGAGCGGCTCGTCCTCGCCGTGACCGACGACGGCGTCGGCCTTCCCGCCGACGGCAGGCGCAGCGGGCTGCGCAACCTCGAGGACCGGGCCCAGAACCTCGGCGGCTCCCTCACCACCGAGACACCGGAGCGGGGCGGCACCCGGCTGGTGTGGAGCGTCCCGCTCGACCGGGACGGCGCCGGTGCGCGGGGCACCGGGTGATCCCATGGGGCACCGTCGGTTTCCCGTCAGTTTCGCCGGCGGGCCTTCAGGCGGGCCGACAGGGCGGCGGCCTGGGTGCGGCGCTCCATGCTGAGCTTGGACAGCAGGTTGGAGACGTAGTTCTTGACGGTCTTCTCCGCGAGGTGCATCCGCTCGCCGATCTGCCGGTTGGTCAGGCCCTCGCCGATCAGTTCCAGGATCTGCCGCTCCTGGTCGGTCAGCGCCTCCAGGGGGTCCTTGCGGGCGGCCTGCTCGCGCAGCCGCGACAGCATGGCCGAGGTCGTCTGCGGGTCCAGCAGCGACTGGCCACCCGCCACCGTGCGCACGGCGCCGACCAGGTCCGAGCCGTGGATCTGCTTGAGCACGTAGCCGGACGCGCCCGCCATCACCGCGTTGAACAGGGCATCGTCGTCGGCGAAGGAGGTGAGCATCAGGCAGGCCAGCCCCGGCACGCTGGAGCGGACCTCCCGGCACACGTCCACCCCGCTGCCGTCGGGCAGGCGTACGTCCAGGACGGCGACGTCCGGCCGCAGCGCGGGGATGCGGGCCACCGCGGACTCGGCGGTACCCGCCTCGCCGACCACCTCGATGTCGCCCTCGGACTCCAGCAGCGCGGCCACGCCCCGCCGTACCACCTCGTGATCGTCCACCAGGAACACGCGAATCATGCCTCGAACGCTAGTCCTCTCGCGGTCGCGCAGGTAGGGGCCAAGGTCCCTCGTGCGGCCCCGGGGGTCACGGGTCGTGCCTGATGCGGCGGCCGGTGATCTCGGTGGGGACGATCGTGACGTACAGCTCGCGGTCGCCGCCCGCCCAGGCCTGGACGCCGGAGGCCTCCGCGGCGGCCAGCTCCTCGGCGGAGGAGACGTGGTGGGCGCCGCCCCTGACGAGCACGCTCCAGCCCGCGCGACCGGCCTCGTCGATCCGGTCGACCTCGAAGCCGATCTTGAGCTCCACACCCCGGACACCCGTGCGCAGGGGCTCGTCGAGCGGCCCGCCGAAGGCGGTGCGGAAGATGATCGAGCCCTCGCGAAGGACGTAGTTGACCGGCAGGATCGCCGGTCCTCCGGGATCGTTGAAGGCAACCCGGCCCACCCCGCCGGGGGAGAGCAGCCGCAGGCACTCCTCCTCCTTCAGCTCCTCCAGCCGGGACCCGGCGGCGGGACGGCCGCGGCCGGGCGGCAGGTTCACCGTGGCGCCCAGCAACTCCTCGACGCCGACCCCCAGGGCCGCTGCCAGGCGGCTCACGGTCTCCGCGGACGGCGAGGCCGCGCTCTCCTCCAGGTAGCTCACGTACCCGACGTCGATGCCTGCCCTGCCGGCCAGCTCCTCGCGACTCAACCCCAGGGACCAGCGCAGCCGGGCCACCCGCCTGCCCAGGTCGCCGGGGGTCGCTGCACGTTCGGTCATCACATCTCCCAACGAGAAGGTCGCGGACGGACTCATTCCACCGCGACGGCGGCTCAGGAGGCAGGGGCCGAGGTCCCTGGAGCGCGGGTCCTTCGTCCGTCCCTCGGAAGCCCAGGCCGCTCAGAAACCCAGGTCGCTCAGTCCCGGATGGTCGTCCGGGCGGCGTCCCAGAGGCCAGTGGTACCTGCGGTCGGCCTCCGCGATGGGAAGGTCGTTGATGGACGCGTGCCTCACGCGCATCAGCCCCCGCTCGTCGAACTCCCAGTTCTCGTTGCCGTAGGAGCGGAACCAGTTGCCGGAGTCGTCGTGGCACTCGTAGGCGAAACGCACGGCGATGCGGTTCCCGCCGAAGGCCCACGGTTCCTTGATGAGCCGGTAGTCCAGCTCCCTGGCCCATTTGCGCCGGAGGAACGCGATGATCGCGTCCCGCCCGTCGACGAACTCCGCGCGGTTCCTCCAGTGGGAGTCCGTCGTGTAGGCGAGGGCCACCTTCTCCGGGTCGCGGGTGTTCCACCCGTCCTCCGCGAGCCGGACCTTCTGGACGGCGGTTTCGGGAGTGAAGGGCGGGACCGGCGGACGTGTCATGTCACCACCTCCATGCTCGCTCCATGCTCGTGCCTCGCGTGACGGAAGCCGGAGAGGGCCGCACCGCTTCGGCTCGTCCCGGGCGCGGGTGCCGGTGCCGCCCGATCCGGTGTGGCCGCCTTCGTGCACGGTAGGGAACCGGCGGTTCGCGTACGGACTCCGCCGCGCGTGTTTGGCGGTTTCCTGAGGTCGCGGCGCCCTTCCCTTGGGCCGTCACCGGCCGGACGGGCCGTCCGTCGCCGCGTCGGTTCGGGGACGGTGCGCGTCGCCGGGGCCGTTCGTCGCCACGTCGGTTAGGTTAGGCTAACTTGAAGCGCGTGTCTCCTCCCGAAAAGAGCGCGTACCTCCCCAGAAGGCTGGCCGGGCTGGGCCTGCTCGGTGGCCTGTTGCTGCTCGCCGTGCTGGCGAGCATCGTGATCGGCGCCAAGCAGATCCCGCTGGACCAGGCCTTGTCCGGAGTGTTCTCCCCGGACGGCTCGGAGAACGCGCTGATCATCCAGGAGCTGCGGCTGCCGCGCACGCTGCTGGGGGTGGCCGTCGGGGCGGCGCTCGGACTGGCGGGCGCGCTCATGCAGGCGCTGACCCGCAACCCCCTGGCCGAACCGGGCCTGCTCGGCGTCAACGGCGGCGCCGCGATGGCGGTCGTGACGGTGATCGGCCTGTTCCGGGTGGACGACGTCCTCGTCTACGTGTGGGCGGCGTTCCTCGGGGCCGCCGGGGCCGCGCTGCTGGTCTACCTGATCGGGTCGCGCGGCCGGTCCGGTGCCACGCCCGCGCGGCTGGTCCTGGCGGGTGCCGGGATCAACGCGGTGTTCAGCTCGCTCACGGCGGGGATGATGCTGCTCAGCCCGCGCAGTTTCAACAGCTTCCGTTTCTGGCAGGTGGGCTCGCTGTCCGGGCGCGACCTCGGCGTCTTCCTCCAGATCGGACCGTTCCTGCTGGCGGGGACGGTGCTGGCGCTCTGCCTGGCGCGCCCGCTCAACGCCCTGGCCCTGGGAGAGGACACGGGACGGGCGCTGGGCGCCCGGCCGGGCCGGACCCGCGCGCTGGGGGCGCTCGCGGTCGTGGTGCTGTGCGGCGCCGCCACGGCGGCGGTGGGCCCGATCGCGTTCGTCGGGCTGGCGGTGCCCTTCGTGGTCCGGGCGCTGGTGGGGCCCGACCAGCGCTGGGTGCTGCCCTACTCGCTGCTGCTGGCGCCGGTGCTGACGCTCGCCGCCGACGTCGCGGGACGCGTGGTCGCGGCGCCCGGCGAGCTGGAGACGGGCATCGTCACCGCGTTCCTGGGCGCCCCCCTGCTGGCACTGATGGTCCGTCGCGGAAGGGTTCCCCAACTGTGAGCACGAGTCGTGTCCTGCGCGTCGGGACGGTGTCCCTGCGCTGGCGGCCGCGCGTCGTCGCGGCGTGCGCCGTACTGGTGGCCGTCGCGCTGGGGGCGGCGGTGTCCGTGGTCGGCAGCGGCGACTTCCCCGTCTCCGCCGCCGAGGTGGTCGGGGCGCTGACCGGGCAGGGAGACCGGGCCACGGAGTTCATCGTGCTCACGTTGCGCCTGCCCAGGGCACTCACCGGCCTGCTCGCCGGCGCGGCGCTCGGCCTGAGCGGTGCCATCTTCCAGAGCATCACGCGCAACCCGCTGGGCAGCCCCGACATCATCGGGTTCACCACGGGCTCGGCCACCGGCGCGCTGCTGCAGATCCTGGTCGTCGGCGGCGGCACCGCGGCCGTCGCGGCCAGTTCCGTCGGCGGCGCGGTGCTGACCGCGCTCGCCGTCTACCTGGTCGCCTACCGGGGCGGGGTGCACGGCTACCGGCTGGTCCTGGTCGGGGTCGCCGCGGCCGCGATGCTGGAGGCGTTCAACGCCTACCTCGTCACCCGCGCCGAGTTGCGCGAGGCGTACGAGGCGGCGTTCTGGCTCACCGGCAGCCTGAACGGCAGGGGCTGGGACCACGCGTGGCCGCTGGCGGTGGCCATGGCCGTGCTCGTACCGTTCGCGCTGGCCTTCGGGGGGCGGCTGCGCATGGGCGAGCTCGGGGACGACGCGGCCCAGGCGCTCGGCGTGCCGGTCCAGCGGACGCGGGCCGCGCTCGTGGTGGTCGGGGTGGCGCTGGTGGCGGTGGCGACCGCGGCGGTGGGACCGGTCCCGTTCGTCGCGCTGGCCGCGCCGCAGCTGGCGCGCGGGCTCACCCGCAGGCCCGGTACGCAGCTCGTGCCCGCGGCCCTGATGGGCGCGACGCTGCTCGTGGTCAGCGACCTGGTGACGCTGCGCCTGCCGGTCGCGCTGCCGGTCGGCGTCGTCACCGGGGTGCTGGGCGGCGTCTACCTGGTCTGGCTGCTGTCGACCGAGGGCAGGAGAGGACGGGCATAAGGGGCCTCGCGTTTCGAGGTGGCGGTGTGTCGCGAGGGTGAATCGCCCGAGATGTCATAAGACGCGCGTTGACGCCCGAACGCTCCTAAATTAGGTTAGCCTTACCTGACTTAAGGGGAGCTCTGTGCTGACCAGGGAAGAACTGCACCGTTCGCTGACAGAACTGCTCGGGGAGCAGGTAGAGGCGCACGACAACCTCATCGAGCTGGGCATGGACTCGATCCAGCTGATGGGACTCACCGGCCGCCTGCGCCGCCTCGGCGTCGAGGTCGGTTTCGCCGAACTCGCGAAGCGGCCCACGCTGGCGGAGTGGCTGGAGTTGCTCACCGAGCGCGGTGCCATCGCACCACAGCCGCTTCCGAGCCCGGACTCCGTCTCCGTCTCCGATCCTGGGTCCGTTCCCGGTGTCGACCCTGCTCACGGTCCCGGTCCCGGTCCCGGCCCCGGCGGCGAGCTCGGTTCCGGGCGGGGATCCGTGGAGCCGGACGGGTCGTTCCCCCTCGCGCTCATGCAGCACGCCTACTGGATCGGCCGCGACTCCGGCCAGTCGCTCGGCTCCGTCGCCGCGCACCTCTACGTGGAACTCGACGGCCGTGAGATCGACCCCGTCCGGCTGGAGGCGGCCGTCGTGGCGCTCGTCGAGCGGCACCCGATGCTGCGGGCCGCCATCTCCGACGACGGCACCCAGCGGATCCTGCCGGAGCGCCCGGGGCCCGCCGTCACGGTGCACGACCTGCGCGCCGTACCGGACGCCGCCGGGGAGCTGGAACGGCTGCGCGCCGAGATGTCCACCCAGCGGCTCCCCATCGAGACGGGCCGCGTCTTCGACGCGCGGCTGAGCCTGCTGCCGTCCGGCGCGGCGCGGCTGCACCTGGACGTCGACATGGTCGCCGCCGACGCGATGAGCTACCGCACGATGCTGGCCGACCTCGCGGCGCTGTACGAGGGCGAGAGCCTGCCGCCGATCGGCTACAGCTACGCGCGCTACCTCGCCGCCGACCCGCGCGCCGAGGCCCGTGCCCGCGACCGGCGCTGGTGGGGCGAGCGGCTCGGCGAGCTGTCCGGTCCCCCCGAGCTGCCGGTCGTTCCGCAGCCGGGCGACCGGGTCGTCCGCAAGCACCACTGGCTCGCCCCCGAGGACAGGCAGCGGCTGATCGCCCGCGCCCATCGCGAGGGCGTCACCCCGGCGATGGCGCTCGCCGCCGTCTTCGCCGAGGTGATGGGCGCCTGGTCGGCGACCCCGCGCTTCCTGCTGAACCTGCCGCTGTTCCACCGCGAGCCGATCCACCCCGACGTGGACGCCCTGGTCGGCGACTTCACCGGTTCGATCCTTCTCGAGGCCGACCTGTCGCGGGAGCTGCCGTTCACCGAGCGCGCCCGCGAGCTGCAGACGCTGCTGCACACGGCCGGCGAGCACAGCGACTACTCCGGCCTGGAGGTGCTGCGTGACCTGTCGCGGGCGCGCGGCGAGCAGGTGCTCGCGCCGATCGTCTACACCAGCGCGCTCAACCTCGGCGAGCTGTTCGGCGACCGGGCGCGGCGCAGCTTCGGGGAGCCGGAGTGGATCATCTCCCAGGGGCCGCAGGTGCTCCTCGACGCCCAGGTCACCGAGGTCTCCGGCGGGCTGCTGCTGAACTGGGACGTGCGCGACCCCGCCTTCCCCGAGGGCGTCGCCGACGCGATGTTCGCCGCCTACACGGGCGCGATCACCCGCCTGGGCGCGCCGGACGCCGACTGGGCCGAGCCGCTGCGGATCGGCGCCTCGCCGCACCAGCTGCGCCTGCGGCACGAGCTCAACGCCCAGCCGGCGCTGCCCGAGCGGACGCTGCACGAGGAGTTCTTCGCGCGGGCGCTGCGCACCCCCGGCCTCCCGGCGCTGCACTGGGGCACCGGCGACGACGGCACCGAGTGCACCCTTACGTACGGCGAGCTGGCCGACCGTGCCCTGCGCGTCGCCGCCCATCTCGTGGAGCGGGAGGTACGGCCCGGAGACCGGGTCTCCGTCGAGCTGCCCAAGGGGCCCGACCAGGCCGTGGCGGTGCTCGGCGTGCTGGCGGCCGGGGCGGCGTACGTGCCCGTCGGGGCGGGGCAGCCCGCGGCCCGGCGGGAGCGGATCCTCAAGACGGCGGGGGTCGCGGTCTCGCTCACCTCGGCCGTGACGCACCCCGCTCCGCTGGACGGGCCGGTGCCCGTCTCCCCGGACCAGGTCGGCTACGTGCTGTTCACCTCGGGCTCCACCGGGGAGCCCAAGGGCGTCGAGGTCTCGCACCGGGCCGCGATGAACACGATCGGCGACCTGGTCGAGCGGTTCTCGATCGGCGAGGGGGACGTGTCGCTCGCCGTGTCGGCCCTCGACTTCGACCTGTCGGTGTTCGACCTGTTCGCCCTCTGGTCGCGCGGGGGCGCCGTGGCGATCCCCCTGGAGGACGACCGGCGCGACGCCGCCCGCTGGGCCGAACTGGCCGGGCGGTGGTCGGTGACCGTGCTGAACTGCGTGCCGTCGGTGCTGGAGATGCTGTTGCGGACCGGCCCCGCGCCCAGCCTGCGGCTGGTCCTGCTCGGCGGCGACTGGGTCGGCACGCACCTGCCCGCGCTGCTGCGCGAGCGCTCGCCGGGGGCCAGGTTCGTCGCGCTCGGCGGTACGACGGAGACCGCCATCCACTCGACCGTGATCGAGGTGGACGGCGAGGTGCCCGCCGACTGGACGGCTGTCCCGTACGGCGTCCCGCTGCGCGGGGTGGCCTGCCGGGTGGTGGACGAGGCCGGGCGCGACCGCCCCGACTGGGCGCAGGGCGAGCTGTGGATCGGCGGCGCCGGGGTCGCGGACGGCTACAGCGGCGACGCCGAGCGCACCGCCGACCGTTTCGTCGTCCACGAGGGCACCCGCTGGTACCGGACCGGGGACATGGCCCGCTACCGGCCCGACGGCACGCTGGAGTTCCTCGGGCGGCGCGACCACCAGGTGAAGGTGCGCGGGTTCCGGATCGAGCTCGGCGAGGTCGAGACCGCGCTGGAGAACCACCCCCGGGTGCGCCGCGCCGTCGGCCTGCTCGCCGACTCGCGGCTGGCCGCCGCGGTCGTGCTCGGCGGGGAGGCGCGGGAGACCGGGACCGAGGAGCTGCTCGCCCACGTACGGGAGCTGCTGCCCCCGCACATGGTCCCCGACCTGCTGGTGACCCTGGACGAGCTGCCGCTCACCGCGAACAACAAGGTGGACCGCAGGGCGCTCGCCGCCCTCGTCGCCGCCGCGGCCGGGGAGACGGGCGCGCCCTACACCGCGCCGGGCAGCGCGCTGGAGCGGGTGCTGGCCCAGGTCGTCGGCCAGGTGCTCGACGTGCCGAGGGTCGGCGCGCACGACGACATCTTCGCGCTCGGCGGCGACTCGGTGCTGGCCACCACCGTCATCGCGCGGCTGCGCGAGGCGCTCGACGCCTCCTCGCTCCCGCTGCGGGCGCTGTTCACCGAGCGGACCGTGTCACGCATCGCCCACCGGTTCACCGAGGTGGAGGAGACGCCCGGCAGGCTGGAGGCGGTCGCCGAGATCTGGCTCATGGTCGAGGGCATGTCCGAGGACGAGCTCACCGAGCGCCTGGGCGCGGGAGAGCCCGGCTGAGCCCGGCCGGCGGCCGCTGCGAGCGGCCCGTGACGTCCCCGGCGGAGCGCGGCCGTCCGCGTCTCCGCCGGTGCCGGGCTCGTCCGCACCGGAACGGAACACCGGCGTACGGCCGGCCGCGAGAACCGGCCTTCGTCACGGGCCCGTGCCGCGACCGGAAGGCCACCACCGGCCTTATTTCGCGATGAGATTTCGGTCTCGTCGAAAGTCGCGCCAAAACGCATAACGACAAAAGTGTGGGCCCCAGATCTGCTCCCGCTCGCTCTTTCCGGTCAATGATCGATTATCAATGATCAAGAAATGCGCTTCGCGGAATCCGCGCTCGGACCGATTTTCTCCTGCCGTCGGCAAATGCCAATGAATGGTTATGTTTCCGTGTCATAACTGCGTGTACTTGAGTGCGGACGCGTGCGTCAGATTGGAGGTCACATCGTATTCAGCGGGAGCAGATCATGTTGCGATGTCCTACGGCGAGAATGGTCCAGCTCGCGCTTGCCGCGGTCCTGCTGGCGGGCTGCGGTTCCGGCGTGGGGTCTTCACCGGACGACTCCAACGAGACCGCCACGTCGGCGGAGGAGAACGGGGGGCGGAACGAAGACCGGAACGCGGGACGGAACGGCGGGCAGGGCGAAGATCAAAACGGGGGGCGGGACGGAGGTGGCGGGGGCGACGGGAACGGCGGGAACGGCGGGAACGGCGGGAACGATGGGGGCGGCGGGAACGGCGGGGACGACGGGGACGACGGGGAGAAGAAGAAATACTACGAGGTGGGAGGGCCGACTCTGGACAGCTCGTACCCCGCGATATTCGGGGACTTCGGGCTGGCGCCGGCCGCCCAGTGCCTGGCCGTGAGCAACAGCCGGCATCCTCGGCCCGTGCGCATCACCGGCGTGGCGATCAGTCAGCGCCCCTCCTCGCCGAAGGCGTTCTTCCTCGGCCCGCCCGCGAACGGCCCGTCCTGCGGGAGCGCGGCCACGGCGGACGGGGGGCGAAGTGTGGGGCCGTGCGAGGGCGCGGAACTCCCGCCCTCCACGGAAGAAGGGGCATATTGTGAACTCTGGGTGCAATTGCGGCAGGTTGCACCTTTGGACTACTACGGCACCGTCACCATGACCGTGGAGTCGGATTGTGTGGCAATCCAAGGAGGCGGCCCATACTGCGAACGGCTCGACGAGTCCGCGAATCCCTCGGCCGAACATCCGGCCGCCATCAAGAAACCGTTCGTCGCCGAGTTGCGGGTATGTCTCGCCGAGCCGCGTCCCGTCACATCCACCCCGAGGGATCCCAGCGAGACCTGCGAGGAGCTTCGCAGCCAAAGCGAAGAGGAGGAGTCCTCGGAGTCCCCCTCCCCGACCGTCACCCCCGAGCCCCAGGACTCGGAGACCCCGACCGAGCCGGCGGTCTCCGAGACTCCGGACCCGGAGACCCAGACCCCGGAGACTCAGACCTCACAGGCCCCAGACCCGGAGGTTCCGGCCTCGGAGGCCCCGGCCGAGCCGCCCCCCTCAGAGGTCCCGCAGCCGGGCGAGTCGTGAGCCGCAGGCGGCGTGGCACGGTCCGCGGTGATTCCCGGCCCGTCCGGCGGGAGCCTCCCGAAGGGGCCCCCGCGAGCGAGCCCCCGCCGGCCGGACCGGCGTCCTGGGAACGCTTCAACCAGATCGCCCAGATCGTGGCGCCCACCACGCTCATCACCGCGTTCATGATCTACTACAGTTACGTGGCGACCCGGGGACGGTTCTGGTATTTCGGCATCGACCTGGAGGTCATGGACCTCACCGTGCAGGAGCTGATCCTCTACGGCACCGAGACCATCTGGGTTCCCCTGGCGGCCGTGCTCCTGATCACCCTGGCCTTCGTCGGCATCCACATGCTGCACCTGCGGCTGACCGAATCAGGGACCCGGCCGAGGCTGTTGCGGGCCGCCGGAGCCGTCCTGCTGGCGGTCGGGGTGGCGCTGATCGTCCGCGCGGTGGTCGGGGTGGTCGTGCCCAAGGTGGCGAGAGACGAGTCCGCCGGGGTCACCCCGCTCTCCCTCTGTACGGGTGCCCTGCTGGCGGCCTACGGCGGATACGTCCTGGTCAAGAACTGGAACCGGCCGCGCTGGGTGAACATTCTGGCGATCTTCGCCACTTCGGGGCTCATCATGGCGGGCGCGGTCTGGGCCACCAACAGTTTCGCCTGGGCCTTCGGCGTGGGCAGGGCGGTGAACATCACGCAGAAGCTGGAGGCGTATCCCGAAGTGGTCATCGACACCGCCGAGCGGCTGGAGATCCTGACAGGCCCCGTGAGGACGCAGCGGCTTCCCGGCCCTAAGGGGCAGAAGTTCAAGTATCGCTACCGTGGCATGCGACTGCTGACCGAAGCCGGAGGCCGGCTCTTCCTCGTCCCCGGCCGCTGGACCGCGTCCTCCGGAACCCTCGTGCTTCCCTACAACGCGGACATCAGGATCCAGTTCCTGCCGCCGTGAAGCCCCGGCGGCCTCTCACGCCGCCGAGGAGTCAGGGGGAGTCAGCGGGGGGCGAGTCTCAGCACCGCCTTGGTACGGGAGAGCGACACCACCTTTATGCCGATGCCGTTGACCGACCCCGTCGAGCGGAGGCCGAGCACCGCCTGCGAGGTCACCCCGGGCCCGGTGGCCCGCACCCGCACGGAGGTGCGATTGAAGGAGATGGACAGCCGGGTGACGCCGAACCGGGGGCTCACCTTGAACCGCACCGTCTTCGAGAGGGTGAGCTTGCACCTCCCGTCGTAGCACGCGCGGAGATTCGGTTTCGCCGTGTTTGTCACCATGTTCGTCGCCGTGCTCGCCGCCCTGTTCGCCGCCGGGGCCGCGGCCGAGACCGGCGCGAGGGCGGCCGTCCGTGCTTCCACCGGGGTCAGGCCGGTGTGCGCGGGTGCGGTGCCGCCGGTCAGGGCGGCGGCCAGCAGGAGGGCAACGGTCGTCTGAGCCATGTGCTTCCTCTCGTCGTTCCTCCGGACCTCTCCCGCGCGGGCGACGGTTCGCCGGCCGGGCGTCGCCGGTGGTCGTACGTTGACATGGATATGACGGGTTTGCTGTCACTCCTCACCATCTGACAGAGACGGCCGTTTTTCCAGCCGTTCCGCCAAACCGCCTCCACCGGTTTGGCCGGGGCGCTCCGGGGCTAAACCTCCTGCGGGTCGGCCTCCAGGGTGGCGCCGCGCAGGCCGGTGAGGGTGAGGGCGAGTGCGAGGGCGAGGGCGGCGCTGGCCGCGCCGTACACGACGATCGCGGTGCCGGGGGCCAGGTAGCGGCCGAGCGCGCCCGCGCCGAGCGCGCCGACGGCCTCGCCGCCGGTCTCCTGGGCGGCCCACAGCGCGTTCACCCGGCCGAGGTAGCCGTCGGGGGTGTGCGCCTGGATGAGGCCGTAGCGCAGGATCTCCTCGATGGACGCGACCAGGCCGTACCCGAAGAGGATCGCGACGGCGAGCGCGGGATGGGTCGCCAGCCCGAGGCAGGCCAGGAGCGCGAAGCCGCAGACCGATGCGACGAGCAGCGCCCTGCCCGGGGCACGCGAGCGCCCGGCCCAGCCGCTGGTGACCGAGCCGAGCACCGCGCCGCAGGCGGGCGCGGCGTAGAGCAGGCCGATCGTGGCCGGGCCGCCGCCCAGCTGCAGGGTCGCGAACGCGGGCATGAGCACCGGGATGCCGCCCGCCACCATGAACAGCAGGCCGAGCAGCATGAGCGAGCCGACCACGCGGTGCGAGGCCACGAACCGCAGTCCCGAGGCGATCGCCCGCAGCGGGTTCTCGGTGACCTCGGCGACCGGTCGCAGGGCGGGCAGCCTCGTCAGCAGGCCGAGGGTGGCGAGCGTTCCCACGGCGGCGGCCGCGTAGTTCCAGCCGACGCCGAACGCCGACACGGTCAGGCCGCCGAGCGCGGGGGAGAGCATCGAGCCGAGCCGTACGGTCAGCGCGTTGATCGCGCCCGCCGCGACCATCTTGTCGGGGGGGACCAGGGCGGGGGTCGCGGCGAGCAGCGCGGTGACGCTGACGCCGGTCGCCAGCCCGTCCCAGGCGGCGAGCACGTAGATGGCCGCCAGCGATGGGGAGGGCAGGAAGGCGTTCAGCGTCAGCAGCGCGAAGCCGAGCCCGGCCGCGGTGCGCGCGACCAGCATCAACCGGCGCCGGTCGTGCCGGTCGGCCAGCACGCCGCCCCACAGGAACCCCGCGAGCAGCGCGAACCCCTCGGCCGAGGAGACCGCGCCGACGTGCACGGTCGAGCCGGTCATCGCGTAGACCTGCACGGGCACCGCGACCATGAGCATGCCGATGCCGAAGACCGACACGGTGCGCGCCACGAACACGTCACGGAAGGCCCTGCTGGTCCGCAGCGGGCTGATGTCCATGGCCAGACGGCGCAGCATCTTCGGGGTTCTCCTCGACGGACGAAGTGGATAAGGTGAGGCTTACCTTAGTTGACCTTAGGGAAAGAGGACAGACCAGTGCAGCGGGTCCTTATGAACGGAAAAATCCACCGTGCGACCGTGACCCAAGCGGATTTGCACTACGTGGGTTCCCTGACGATCGACGCCGAGCTGATGGCCGCCGCCAACATCGTCGAGGGCGAGCAGGTCCACGTCGTCGACATCGACAACGGCGCCCGCCTGGTCACCTACGCCATCACCGGCGAGGCGGGCAGCGGGGTCATCGGCGTCAACGGCGCGGCGGCCCACCTGGTCCACCCCGGACATCTGGTCATCATCATCTCGTACGGGAACTTCGACGACGCGGAGGCGCGAGCGCACCTGCCCAGCGTCGTCCACGTGGACGGCGCCAACCGTGTCGTCGCGCTCGGCACCGACCCGGCCGAGCCGGTCGCGGGCGCGGTGGCCCAGATCGCGGGACGGTGAGCCGTGGAGGGATTCACCCCCTGGCCCGAGGAGTTCGCGGCGCGCTACCTGGCCGAGGGCTACTGGAGCGACCGGCTGCTCGGTGACGTGCTGGGCGGGGGCGACCCCGGACGGACCGCCCTCGTGGCCGGCGACGAGCGGCTGACCTACGCCGAGCTGGACCGCCGCGCCGAGCGCACCGCCGCCGGGTTCGCGCGGCTGGGCATCGGGCGCGGCGACCGCGTCGTGGTGCAGCTGCCCAACACCACCTCCTTCGTCGTCGTCTTCCTCGCCCTGGTCAGGATCGGCGCCGCCCCGGTGCTCGCCCTGCCCGCGCACCGCAGCAGCGAGATCGGCTACCTGTGCGAGCTGAGCGAGGCCAGGGCGTACGTCATCCCCGACGCGCACGGCGGGTTCGACTACCGCGACCTGGCCCGGTCGCTGGCCGTGGAGCACGTCGTGGTGGACGGGGACGCCCAGGAGTTCACCGCCCTGGCCGACCTCGACTCCGGCTCCGACACCGATCCGGTGGAGTACGAGCGGCCCGATCCGGCCGACGTGGGGGTGTTCCTGCTCTCCGGCGGCACCACCGGGCTGCCGAAGCTGATCCCGCGCACCCACCGCGACTACGTCTACAACCTGGAGGCCAGCGCCGAGGTCTGCGGCTTCGACGGCGAGACGGTCTACCTCGTGGTCCTCCCGGTCGCGCACAACTTCGCGCTCGCCTGCCCGGGGGTGCTGGGGGTGTTCGCCAAGGGGGGCACCGTCGTCCTGGCGCCCTCCGGGTCGCCCGACGAGGCGTTCCCGCTCATCGAGCGGGAGAGGGCGACGGTGTGCGCGGTGGTGCCGCCCATCGCGCTGCTCTGGCTGGAGGCGGCGACCTGGTCGAAGGAGGACCTGTCGTCGCTTCGGTTGCTGCAGGTGGGCGGGGCCAAGTTCGCCGCCGAGCGGGCCAGGCAGGTTCCCGGCGTGCTGGGTTGCGCGGTGCAGCAGGTGCTGGGCATGGCCGAGGGGCTGCTCAACTACACCCGGCTGGACGACCCCCGCGAGCTGGTCGACACCACGCAGGGCAGGCCGCTGTCCCCGGCCGACGAGATCCTCGTGGTCGACTCCGACGGCGCCGAGGTCGCCCCCGGCGAGGTGGGCGAGCTGCTCACCCGCGGCCCGTACACCCTGCGCGGCTACTACCGCGCGCCGGAGCACAACGCGCGCTCCTTCACCCCCGACGGCTTCTACCGGACCGGGGACCTGGCGCGGGTGCTCCCCTCCGGCCACCTCGTCGTGGAGGGCCGCGACAAGGACCAGATCAACCGGGGCGGTGACAAGATCTCCGCCGAGGAGCTGGAGAACCACCTGCTGGCCCACCCGGCGGTGCACGACGCCGCGGTGGTCGGCCTCCCGGACGAGGTGATGGGGGAGCGGACCTGCGCCTTCCTGATCGTCCGGGACAAGGCGCCGACCCTCCGGGAGATCAAGCAGTTCCTCAAGGAACGCGGCGTGGCGGGGTACAAGTGGCCCGACCGCGTCGAGCTGGTCGAGGCCTTCCCCCGAACCCCGGTCGGCAAGATCAGCAAGAAGGAGCTGGCCGCGAGCCTGCGCTGAGCGACCCCGCATCTCCGCATCCGTACGTGTGAGGGCGCCGGTGAAACGCCGGCGCCCTCACGTGTGGGTGAGACGTCGGTGCCCCCTCGCGCGCGGACAGAACGCCGGCGCCCTCACGCGCGGGGAAGGCGCGTGAGGGCGGACGGGGCGGGGGGACGGTGCGGGGGACCGGTGCGCGGGGACGCCGGGCGGCGTCTCCTCAGGCGCGCGGGACCACGTACGGGGCGATGCTGGAGAGCTTCTCGCAGGTCTCCTCGTACTCCCGCTCGGGCGTCGAGCCGGACACGATGCCGGCGCCGGCCCGCAGCCAGGCCCGGCCGTTCTCGCTGTAGACGGCGCGCAACACCAGGGCGGCGTCCATCGCCCCGTCCTGGGAGACGGTCAGGACGGCTCCGGCGTACAGGCCCCTGGGCTCCTCCAGGCGGGCGATCGCGTCGATCGCCCCCGCCTTGGGGATGCCCGAGGCGGTCACGCCGGGGAAGAGCGCGTCGAGCGCGTCCCAGCCGGTGCGGCCGGGCGACAGCTCACCGCTCACGCTCGACCCCAGGTGCTGCACGCTGCCGCGCTCCTTCACCGCCATGAAGCCGGTGACCCGGACCGTGCCGGGCGCGCACACCCGGTACAGCTCGTCCTGCGAGGCGCGTACGGACACGGCGTGCTCGAAGATCTCCTTGGGGTCGTTCTCCAGCTCGCGGCGGGTCTTCGAGTCCACGTCCTCGCCCCGGCCGAAGGCCCGCGTGCCGGCCAGCGGCTGGGTCGCCACCGTGCCGTGCTCGTCGACCCTCACCAGCACCTCGGGACTGAACCCGGCGGCCTGGAAGCCGCCCAGGTCGAGGAGGAAGGAGCGGGCCGGGGTGTTGGCGGCGCGGCCGCACGCGTACGTCGCGACGACGTCGACGGGGAAGGGGATCGGCAGCCGCCGCGAGACGATGACCTTCTCGTAGAGCCCGGCGTCGATCTCGGAGATCGCCTGGGCGACCCGCGAGCGGTAGACGTCGCCGCCGGGGCGCACGTCGACCGGCTTCGGGGCCGGTGTCGCGGGCGCGCCCCGGCCGGACAGCAGCTCGGCGACGCGCTCCGCCTCGCCGGCGTCGGCGCTCACCACCAGCGCGCGTCCCGCCTCGATGCGCACCTCGGTGCGCGGCACGACCAGGTGGGCGAGCCTGCCCGCCGGGGTGAGCGCGGCGAACTCGAACGCGATCCAGCCGTAGGCGTTCCAGACCGGCCAGGGGGCGGCCCGCAACGCCGCCTCCAGCGCCGCGGCCGGACGGCCGGACCACGGCTCCTCGGCCGACTCCACGGAGTCCACCGAGCCGAGCGGGTCGAGCGAATCGAGCGGGTCGAGCGAATCGAACGAGGTCGAGGAGGGCCCGTCCCGCCAGCGGCTGCGCACGACCCCGGGTTCGAGGATCACCTCCCCCATCACTCCGCCCGCGAAGGTCCACAGGCCCGGTCGCTCGTACACGGTGTAGTCGTCGAACAGCCCGGACCCGGCCAGGAGGGCGACCAGACGCAACGGGTCGGCTGTGCTCTCGACCACTACCTCTGTGCGCATCTCATCCGTGCGGACACCAAAGGACAACGAACCCACCCCTCTGCGAAACCGGACAATACCGATCAATTTAGGTAAGGCTAACCTTGTGTGGATTTAAGAGGCAAGGCTAACCTAAGTCTCGATGCGGGACAGCGTGCCCGACCCCGGCCCCGAAGGAAGAGTTGAGCGTGCGGGAACAGCAGCAGGACGTTGCACGACGGCGCGAACTGATGCGGCGGATGATGGCCGAGGCGGGGCTCGGCCTCGACAGGGACCGCATCACTCCACGTCGCGTCGGTGGCCCCGCCCCGCTGTCCTACGCGCAGCAGAGCATGTGGCTGCACCACCGGACGTTCCCCTCCAGCCCCGCCTACAACGTGTGCCTGCTGGTGCGCATGTCGGGCGCGCTCGACCCCGAGGCGCTCCGCGAGGCGTTGCGCGCGCTGCTGCGCAGGCACGCGGTGCTGCGCACGGTCTACGACGAGAACGACGAGGGGACGCCGTTCCAGCACGTCGTCGCCGACGACTCCCTCGACCTGCCGCCGCGCGACTGCGCCGAGGCCGACGCCGAGGCGTACGCCGAACGGCTCGCGGCGCTCCCCTTCGACCTGCGCGCCGACCGGCCGATCCGGCTGGAACTGCTGCGGTTCGGCGACGACGCGTACGGCCTGGTCCTGGTCGTGCACCACATCGCCTGGGACGGCATGACCTGGGGGTCGCTGTCGCGCGACCTGTCGGCCCTGTACCGCGCCGCCGTCTCCGGCGAGCCGCACGGCCTGCCCACGCTGAGCGTCCACTACCCCGACTTCGCCGCCTGGGAGCAGAACCGCCCGCTCCCGGCGGAGGAGATGGACTACTGGCGGGGACGCCTCGACCCGCCGCCCGCGCCCCTGGACCTGCCCGCCGACCGCCCGCGCGGCGCGACCGCGTCCGAGCGGGGCGGGCGCAGGGCCCGCCGCTTCGACGACGCCGTCACCGCCGGGATGCGGGAGCTCGCCGCGAGGGAGAACCTCACCCCGTACATGGTGATGCTCGCCGCCCACGCGGTGCTCCTGCACCGCTACACCGGCGCGACCGACGTCGCGATCGGCTCGGCGGTGATGAACCGCGAGCACACCGAGATCGAGCGGCTGGCCGGGAACTTCGGCAACACCCTCGTGCTGCGCACCGACCTGTCCGGCGCGCCCACCTTCCGCGAGGTCCTGCACCGGGTCCGCGACACCTGCACCGAGGGCTTCGCGAACCGGACGCTGCCCTACGACAAGCTCGTGCAGGAGCTGCGGCCCGCCCGCAGGCGCGGCGGCTCGCCGTTCTTCGACACCATGCTGCTCTTCCTCGCCCAGGAGATCGGCGAGCTGGACCTGCCCGGCGTCACCACGAGCTGGACGCACATCCACAACGGCACCACCCACTTCGACCTGTCGCTGGAGGCCTTCGTCCGGCCCCACGGGATGACCGTCGAGGCGACCTTCCGGCGCGAGCTGTTCGACGACGAGCGCGTCGACGCCCTCCTCGCCCACCTGGAGACGCTGCTCGGCGACGCGGTGAGCCGCCCGGACCTGCGGATCGCCGACCTGGAGCTGCTCGGCGCGGCCGAGTCGGCCCTGCTGGCGGAGTGGAACGACACCTCGTGCCCCGTGCCGGACACGACGGTGACCTCGCTGTTCGAGGAGCAGGCCGCCCGCACCCCCGGCGCGGTCGCCGTCGACGGCGCCTCCGGGACGCTCACCTACGCCGAGCTGGACCTGCGGGCCTCGGCGCTCGCCCGGACGCTGCGCGAGCGCGGCGCGGGCCCCGGCCGGGTCGTCGCGCTCGCCCTGCCCCGCACCCCCGACCTGGTGGTCGCGCTGCTGGCCGTGCTGAAGTCGGGCGCCGCCTACCTGCCGCTGGACCTGGACCACCCGGCCGACCGGCTCGCCTACATGATTCAGGACGCGGCCCCGCTCTGCGTGATCGCGACCCCGGAGACCGCGGCTCTCCTCCCGCCGGAAACCGGGACGCTGGCCCCGGACGACACTCTTCCCGGCGGCGAGGAACCGTCGCACCCGGTCCGGGGCGGCGACCTGGCGTACGTCATCTACACCTCGGGCTCGACCGGCCGCCCCAAGGGCGTGGCCGTCCCGCACTCCGCGCTCACCGCCTTCCTCGTCACGATGAGGGAGCGCCTCGCCCTGAGCGCCGACGACCGGCTCGTCGCGGTGACCACGATCGCGTTCGACATCGCCGCGCTGGAGCTGTACGTGCCGCTGATCAGCGGCGCGACCGTCGTGCTCGCCGGACGCGAGACCGTGCGCGACCCGGCCGCGCTGGGCGCGTTGCTCGCCGGGGCGACCGTCGTCCAGGGCACCCCGTCGCTGCTGGGCTCGCTGGACCCGGCCGCGCTGCGCGGGCTGCGGGTGCTCGTCGGCGGCGAGGCCCTCCCGGCCGCGCTCGCCGGGAGCCTGCACGCGGTGGCGGCGTCGGCCGTCAACGTGTACGGGCCGACCGAGGCGACGATCTGGGCGACCTCCGCCGAGCTGCCGTCGCCCGGGATCGGCGCGCCGTTCCCCAACACCCGCGCCTACGTCCTGGACGCCGCGCTGCGCCCCGCCCCGGTCGGCGTCCCCGGCGAGCTCTACCTCGCGGGGACGCAGCTGGCGCGCGGCTACGCGGGCCGGCCCGGCCTGACCGCGGAACGCTTCGTCGCCGACCCCTTCGGCCCGCCCGGCGAGCGCATGTACCGCACCGGCGACCTGGCCCGGTGGGGCCGCGACGGGACGCTGGAGTACCTGGGACGCACCGACGACCAGGTGAAGATCCGCGGCTTCCGCATCGAGCCCGCCGAGGTGCAGGCCGTGCTCGCCGCCTGCCCCGGCGTCGCCCAGGCCGCCGTCGTGGTCCGCGAGGACACGCCGGGCGAGAGGCGGCTGGTCGCGTACGTCGTGCCGGAGGGCGACCTCGACGAGGCGGACCTGCGGGCGGCGGCGGCAGGGGCGCTGCCCGAGTACATGCTTCCCTCCGCGACGGTCCTGCTCGACGCGCTGCCGCGTACCGTCAACGGCAAGCTCGACCGGGCCGCGCTGCCCGCGCCCGAGGTGCGGGTGTCGAGCCGGGGGCCGCGCGACGAGCGCGAGGCGGCGCTGTGCGCGGTCTTCGCCGAGACCCTCGGCCTGGACGCGGTCGGCATAGACGACGACTTCTTCGCCCTGGGCGGCCACTCCCTGCTCGCCACCCGCCTCGCCGGGCGGGTGCGCGCCGCGCTCGACGCCGAGCTCACCATCGCCGACGTCTTCGAGGCGCCCACGGTCGCCACGCTGGCCCCCCGGCTGGTGCGGGGCACCCGGCCGAGGGTCCGCGACGTGACCCGGCCCGCGATCGTCCCCGCCTCGCCCGCCCAGCGCGGCTTCTGGTTCGAGGAACGCCTGCGCGGCCCCTCGGCCGCCGACGCGCTCCCGCTCGGCCTGCGCCTGTACGGGCCGGTCGACGTCGACGCCCTGCGCGCCGCGTTCGGCGACGTCATCGCCCGGCACGAGGCGCTGCGCACCCTGCTGGAGGAGGGCTCCGACGGGCTGCCCGTCCAGCGCGTCCTCGACACCGGCGAGGCCGCCTTCGACGTGGTGGACGCGCGCGGCAGGCCGGAGGAGTGGCTGCGCGCGGCCGAGACGAGGGCCGCCTCGCACGTCTTCGACCTCGGGGCCGACCTGCCCATCCGGGCGACCCTGCTGCGGGTGGCCGCCGAGGAGTTCGTGCTCGTCGTGCTCCAGCACCACGCCGCCGCCGACGAGTGGTCGTTCACCCCGCTGCTCGCCGACCTGTCGCGCGCCTACACCGCCCGCGCCACGGGCACCGCACCGGACTGGGCGCCGCTGCCCGTGCAGTACGCCGACTACGCCGTCTGGCGGAGCGAGTCCCCGGCCCCCGCCGAACAGCTCGACTTCTGGGAGCGGACGCTGCGCGGGCTGCCCGAGGAGAGCGCGCCGCCGGCCGACCGGCCCCGTCCCGCCGAGGCGAGCCACCGGGGCGGGCTGGTGCCGTTCCGGCTGCCGCTGGCCGGGGCGCGACGGCTCGCCCTGGAGACCGGCACCAGCGTCTTCATGGTCCTGCACGCCGCCGTGGCCGCGCTCCTGCACCGGGCCGGCGCGGGCGACGACGTGGCGCTCGGCTCGCCCATCGCGGGCCGCCCCGACTCCGACCTCGCGGACCTGGTCGGCGTGTTCGTCAACCTCGTCGTGCTGCGCACCGACCTGAGCGGCGACCCCACCTTCACCGAGCTGCTGGAGCGGGTACGCCGCACCGACCTGGCCGCGTTCTCCAACGCGGACGTGCCGTTCGAGCAGGTGGTGGAGCGGCTCGCCCCCGAGCGCTCGCTCGCCCGCAGCCCGCTGTTCCAGGTGATGATCGTCCACCAGCGGCTGGAGGACGTGCGGCTGCGGCTGCCCGGCGTGCGCGCCGAGCCGTTCCTGCCCGAGACCGGCGGCGTCAAGTTCGACCTGGACGTCTACTTCGCCGAGGGCGAGGAGCTGATCGAGGGGTTCGTCGCCTACGCCACCGACCTCTTCGACGCCGAGACCGTCACCGGCATGCTCGCCGAGCTCGGCGAGCTGCTCGACCGGGCCACCGAGGACCCGGCGCGGCGCCTGTCGTCGCTCGGCACCCCGCTCCAGGGGGTCGCGCGGCCCGACACCGCCCGCGCGTTCGCCCCGCTCACCGTCGCCCAGCGGATCGAGGAGCAGGTGGCGCGCACCCCGCACGCCACCGCCGTCGTCACGGGCGGCGCCTCCGGCGTCGTTTCCGGCGTCGTTTCCGGGGACGGCGACGGCTACGGCGCGACGACCCTCAGCTACGCCGAGCTGGACGAGCGCGCCGAGGCCCTCGCCGACCGGCTCGCCGCCGCCGGAGCGGGCCCCGAGCAGATCGTCGCGATCGCGCTGCCCCGCTCGGCCGAGCTCGTCGTGGCCCTGCTCGCCGTGCTCAAGACCGGCGCGGCCTACCTGCCGATCGACACGACCTACCCGCGCTCCAGGATCGACCTGATGCTCGGCACCGCCAGGCCGCTGCTGGTCCTCGGCGCCGACGAGCCGCCGAGGGACGCCCCGCCTCGCGCCCGGGTCGAGGTCCGCCCCGACCACCCCGCGTACGTGATCTTCACCTCGGGGTCCACCGGGACCCCCAAGGCCGTGGTCGGCACCCAGCGGGCACTGGCCAACCGGCTCGCCTGGGGCGCGGACCTCGCCCCCACCGGCGTGCGGGTGGCCAAGAGCTCACCGGCCTTCATCGACGGCAGCACCGAGCTGCTCGGCGGCCTCGTCGCCGGTGACACCGTCGTCGTCGCGGACGACGACACCGCCACCGACGCGCTCGCCCTGGCCGAGCTGATCCGCCGCCACGGCGTGAACCTGGTGACCGTCGTGCCGAGCCTGCTGGCCGCGCTCATGGAGACCGGTGAACTCGGCTCCGTCACCACCTGGGTGAGCAGCGGCGAGGCCCTGCCCGCCGCCCTGGCCGAACGGGTCCCCGCCCGGCTGGTCAACCTGTACGGCTGCTCGGAGGCGGCCGGCGACAGCCTGATCGCCGAGGGCGCCGGAGGGCTCGTCCCGATCGCCAACACCGTGGCGTACGTCCTGGACGCCGGGCTCCGCGAGGTCCCGGTCGGCGAGCTCTACCTCGCCGGGGACGGCCTGGCGCGCGGCTACCTCGGTGACCCGGCCCGCACCGCCGAGCGGTTCGTGGCCAGCCCCTTCGGCCCGCCGGGATCGCGGCTCTACCGCACCGGAGACCGGGTGCGCCGCCGCCGCGACGGCTCGCTGGAGTTCCTGGGCCGGGCCGACGACCAGGTGAAGATCCGCGGCTTCCGCATCGAGCCCGGGGAGGTCGAGGCGGTGCTCGCCGCTCAGCCCGGCGTGCGCCAGGCGGCCGTGGCGGCCCGTTCGGGGCCGCGCCTCGTCGGCTACGTCGTAGGAGAGCCCGGCCTCGACCTCGACGCGCTGCGGGCCGGGCTCGGCGAGATCCTGCCCGACTATCTCGTCCCCTCCGTGCTCGTCGGCCTCGACGAGCTGCCGCGCACGCCCAACGGCAAGCTCGACCGGCGCGCGCTGCCCGAGCCCGCCGTCCGCGAGGGCCGGGCGCCGCGCACCGGCGCAGAGCGCGCCATCGCCGGCCTCGTCGCCGAGGCCCTCGGCCGGGACGGCGTCAACGCCGACGACGACTTCTTCCGCACCGGCGGCGACAGCATCAGCGCGGCCCTGCTCGTGGGCCGCGCCCGCCGCGCGGGCCTGTCCTTCTCCGTCCGCGACGTCTTCCGGCTGCGTACCGTCGAGGCCCTCGCCAGGGTCGCGGCCGGCTCCGGCGAGGTCCTGTCCGGCGAGGTCGTGGCGAGTGAGGTCCTGTCCGGCGGGGGCGTGGCGGGCGGGCCGGTGGAGGAGCGGGCCGAGCTGCCGCTGTCGCCGCTGCAGGAGGGACTGCTGTTCCACCTGATGCTCGCCGGTGAGGACCGCGACATCTACGTCCAGCAGGCCGTGGTGACCCTGGCCGGGCCCGTCGACCCCGGCCGGCTGGCCGGGGCCGCGCGCGAGGTGCTGCTGAGGTTCCCCAACCTGCGGGCCGGGTTCCGCACCGACGGCGGCCGTACCGTGCAGTTCGTCCCCCGGGACTTCGAGGTCGACTGGACCTACGCCGAGACCGGCGGCCCGGAGGCGCTGGAGGCGTTCGTCGAGGCCCAGCGCGCCCGGCCGTTCGTCCCCGACGAGCCGCCGCTGATCCGCTTCGCGCTGGCCAGGGTGGGCGACGACGACTTCCGGCTGGTGCTCACCTCCGAGCTGATCCTGCTGGACGGCTGGTCGGGCGGCCTGCTGGTCACCTCGCTGCTGGAGTCCTACACCGACGCCGCCGCCGAGCGCGCCCGGCCCGTCGTCCCCTTCCACGCCTACCTCGACTGGGTGACCGGCCAGGACCGGCAGGCCACCATAAAGACGTGGGGCCGCAGCCTGGAGGGGCTCGACGAGCCGACCCTGCTCAAGCCGGAGCTGGCCGACCGCCCCGCCGACCTCGCCACCGCCGGAGAGATCCACCGCGCGCTGCCCGAGGACCTCGCCGCCCGCCTCGGCGCCCTCGCCCGCGAGTCCGGCCTCACCCTCGGCACCCTGTACGAGAGCGCCTGGGGCCTGCTCCTGGCCGGTCTCACCGGCCGCGACGACGTGGTCTTCGGCGTCTCGGTCTCCGGCCGCCACCCCGACGTCGACGGCGTCGAGTCCATGGTCGGCCTGCTGTTCAACACCGTCCCGGTCCGGGTGCGCGCCTCGGCGGCCGACCCGCTGCGCACCGTCCTGGAGCGGGTGCAGACGTTCCAGTCGGAATTGTTCGACCACTCCTACGTCGCCCTCGCCGACGTGCAGCGGGTGACGGGCCTGGGAACCCTGTTCGACACCCTCTTCGTGTTCCAGAACTTCCCCGGCATGCCCACCGGGCGCGGCTTCGGCCCCGGCGGCGACGTGCGGGTGACCGGCCGCCAGGTGCGCGACGCGACCCACTACCCGGTCACCATGGTCGTCGAGCCCGGCACGGGCCTGCGCGTCATGTACCGGGGCGACGCCTTCACCGAGGCCGAGGCCGAACGGCTCACCGACCGGTACGTGCGCGTCCTGGAGACCCTCGCCACCGCGCCCGACACCCCCTGCCACCGGCTCGACCTGCTCCTGCCCGACGAGCACGAGGGGCTGCGCCGCGACTGGGCCGAGGCCGAGCGGTCCGTCCCCGGCCTCACCATCGCCGAACTGCTCGCCGAGCAGGCCGCGCGCACCCCGGACGAGCTCGCCCTGGTCTCCCAGCCCGACACGCGGCTCACCTACGCCGAGCTGGACGCGGCGGCCAACCGCCTGGCCCGGCTGCTGAAGGCGCACGGCGCGGGCCCGGAACGGGTGGTCGCCCTCGCCCTGCCCCGCTCCGCCGAGATGGTCGTCGCGCTGTTCGCGGTGCTCAAGACGGGCGCCGCCTACCTTCCCCTGGAGCTGGACTACCCGGCCGACCGGCTCGACTTCATGCTGGCCGACGCCGCCCCCGTCTGCCTGGTCTCGCACCGCGACATCGCCGCCGGGCTGGCGAACCCGGGCGCGGAGATCCTGCTCGACGACCCCGCCGTGCGGGAGAGACTGGCGGACCTGCCCGGCACCGGGCTGACGGCGGAGGAGCTGCCCGGCTTCGGCAGGGACGTGCCCGGACGGCTGGAGCACCCCGCGTACGTGATCTACACCTCCGGGTCCACCGGGCGCCCCAAGGGCGTGGTCACCCCCTACCGGGGCCTGACCAACATGCAGTTCAACCACCGGGCCAACATCTTCGACCCGGTGGTGGCGTCGGCCGGGCGGCGGCTGCGGATCGCGCACACCGTGTCGTTCTCCTTCGACATGTCGTGGGAGGAGCTGCTCTGGCTCATCGAGGGCCACGAGGTGCACGTCTGCGACGAGGAGCTGCGGCGCGACGCCGAGGCGCTCACCGAGTACCTGCGGCGCCACCGGATCGACGTCATCAACGTGACGCCGACCTACGCGCAGCAGCTGCTGGAGGAGGGGCTGCTCGACGGCGAGCACCGCCCGCCGCTCGTGCTGCTGGGCGGCGAGGCCGTCCCTTCGGCCGTGTGGGACCGGCTCGCGGAGGCCGAGGGGGTGCTCGGCTACAACCTCTACGGCCCGACCGAGTACACCATCAACACGCTGGGCGGCGGCACCGAGGACAGCGCCACGCCCACGGTCGGCAAGCCGATCTGGAACACCCGGGGCTACGTGCTCGACGGCTGGCTGCGCCCGGTCCCGCCCGGCTCGCCGGGAGAGCTCTACATCGCCGGGGCCGGTCTGGCCCGGGGCTACCTCGACCGGCCCGGCCTGACCGCCGAGCGGTTCGTCGCCGACCCGTTCGGCGGCGGCCGGATGTACCGCACCGGCGACCTGGTACGGGTGCGTCCGGACGGCAACATCGACTTCCTGGGCCGTACCGACGAGCAGGTGAAGATCCGCGGTTACCGGGTCGAGCTGGAGGAGGTCGAGACCGCGCTCGCCGCCGAGCCCGGGGTCGGGCAGGCCGCCGTCATCGCCGTCGGCACCGAGGTGCCCGGGGTGAAGCGGCTCGTCGGCTACGTGGTGCCCGACGGCGCCGCGCGGCCCGACGCCGAGCGCGAGCACCTGGCCGAGTGGCGGCAGATCTACGACGCCGAGTACACCGAGATCGGCACCGCCGTGCACACCGAGGACTTCGCGGGCTGGGACAGCAGCTACGACGGGTCGCCCATCCCGCTGGAGCACATGCGCGAGTGGCGCGAGACCACCGTGGCCCGCATCGAGGACCTCAAGCCCAGGCGGGTGCTGGAGATCGGCGTCGGCACCGGCCTGCTGCTGTCGCGCCTGGCCCCCGGCCGTGAGGAGTACTGGGGCACCGACTTCGCGGCCCCCGTCATCGCCAAGCTCAAGGCCGACCTCGGCCCCGACTCGCCGGTGCGCCTGAGCTGCCAGCCCGCGCACGACACCACCGGCCTGCCCGCCGGCCACTTCGACACGATCGTCGTCAACTCGGTGGTCCAGTACTTCCCGAGCGCCGCCTACCTCGCCGACGTGATCACCGCCGCGATGGACCTGCTCGCCCCCGGCGGCGCGCTGTTCGTCGGCGACGTGCGCGACCTGCGGTCGGTGCGCCTCCTGCACGCGGCGATCCAGCTCGGACGGGGAGGCGACGACGACGGCGCCGGTACGGCGGCGGTCGACCGGGCCGTGCGCATGGAGAAGGAACTCCTCCTCGACCCCGCGTTCTTCGCCTCCCTCGGCGTGGCCGCGCGGGTGGAGGTCCGCACCAAGCGGGGCGTCCACCACAACGAGCTCAGCAGGCACCGCTACGACGTGACCCTCTGGAAGTCACCTGTCACGGAGCCCACCGCGGAGCCCACCACGGAGCCCACCACAGAGCCCGCCACAGAGCCCGCCACGGGGCCCACCACGGGGCCCGCCGGGACCACGGTCGTGGACTGGGCCGGGCCGGAGGACCTGGCGGCCCGCCTGTCCGCCCGCTCCGGGCCGCTGCGCGTGCGCGCCGTCCCCGACCCCAGGCTGTCGGCCGAGCTCGCCGCGCTGCGCGCGCTGGAGGGCGGCGCCTCCCGCCGGGAGGCGCGCGAGCTGCTGTGGGCACCGGCGGAGGGGGTCGAGCCCGAACTGCTGTACGCGCTCGACCCCGGCGTGGTCACCACCCCCTCGGACGAGGTCGGCCACTACGACGCCGTCTTCGGCGGAGGGGACGCCTTCCTTTCGGCGGACCCCGACCGCAGGCCCGCGTCGTACGCGAACAACCCGGCGGCGGCCCGCGACCACGGGGCGCTCGCCGCGCGGGTGCGCGAGGGGCTGAAGAAGCGGCTGCCCGGCTACATGGTGCCGAGCGCGGTCGTCACGCTGGACGCGCTGCCGCTCACCGTCAACGGCAAGCTGGACCGGCGGGCGCTGCCCGCCCCCGACCGGCAGGGCGGCCCGCGCGGGTCGGGGCGCGCCGCCAGGACGGCGGTGGAGCACCTGCTGTGCACCCTGTTCGGCGAGGTGCTCGACGTCTCGGGCGTCGGCATCGACGACAACTTCTTCGACCTGGGCGGGCACTCGCTGCTCGCGACCCGGCTGGTCGGCAGGGTGCGCGCGGTGCTGCGCACCGAGCTCGCGATCCGCGACCTGTTCGAGGCGCCGAACGTCGCCGAGCTCGCCGGCCGCCTGCACGACAGGGCCGGTGTCACGCTGCGGCCCCCGCTGGCGCCCAGGGAGCGGCCCGAGCGCGTCCCGCTGTCGTACGCCCAGCGCAGGCTCTGGCTCATCGACCAGATCCTGCGCGAGGACGACGGCCCCCGCGAGGCGTACCACCTGCCGCTCGCCGTGCACCTGAGCGGCGCGCTGGAGGTGGACGCGCTGCGGGCCGCGATCGGCGACGTGACGGCCAGGCACGAGAGCCTGCGCACCGTCTTCGCCGAGCACGAGGGCGCGCCCTACCAGCGGATCCTGCCGCCGGAGCAGGCGCGCCCGGTCCTGGAGATCACCACCTGCTCACCCGAGGAGGTGATCGCGCGGCCGTTCGACCTCGCCACCGAGATACCGCTGCGGGTCGCGCTCATCCCGGAGGGGGAGGACGAGCACCTGCTGCTCGCGGTGTTCCACCACATCGCGTTCGACGAGTGGTCCTTCGGGCCGTTCGCCAGGGACGTGGCGCGGGCTTACGCCGCGCGCCTGGACGGGAGGCAGGACGGCGCGCCGGAGTGGAAGCCGCCCGCGGTGCAGTACGCCGACTACACGCTCTGGCAGCGCGAGCTGCTCGGCGACCCCGTCGACCCGGGAAGCCTGCACGCCCGCCAGCTCGCGTACTGGGCCAAGGCGTTGTCGGGCATGCCGGAGGAGATCCCGCTGCCGGTGGACCGGCCCAGGCCCGCCACCGTCGGCCAGCGCGGCGGGACCACGACCAGGCGGCTCCCGGCCGCGCTGGCCGGGCGGCTCCGAGGGCTGGCGCGCGGCGCCCAGGCCAGCATGTTCATGGTCTGCCAGAGCGCGGTCGCCGCGCTGCTGCACGGCACGGGCGCGGGGGAGGACATCCCGCTGGGCAGCCCCGTCGCGGGCCGTACCGACGAGGCGGCCGGTGACCTGGTCGGCTTCTTCGTCAACACGCTCGTGCTGCGCGCCGACACCTCGGGGAACCCCTCCTTCGCCGAGCTGCTCGCCCGCGTCCGCGACACCGACCTGGCCGGTCTGGCCAACCAGGACCTGCCGTTCGAGGCGCTCGTCGAGGCGCTGCGGCCCTCCCGGGTGCCGGGCAGGAACCCGTTGTTCCAGGTGATGGTCGGCTACGAGAACCAGGCCATGGGCGACGTCCGCTTCCCCGGGCTGCGGCAGCGGGAGGCGCTGTTCAGCCCGCCCGCGGCGAAGTTCGACCTCGACTTCATCTTCCGGGAGCGGGGGGAGGAGCTGCACCTCGTCGTCGACTACTCGGCCGACCTGTTCGACCCGGGCACGATCGACACGATGATCGAGGCGCTCGTCGGCGTGCTGGAGGCCGCCGCGGCCGACCCCGAGGCGCGCCTGGGCGACCTGCCCGTCACGCTCAAGGCCCGCACGGTCACCGGCACCAGCGCCGGAACCGGCGCGACCCGGCGTGACGAGGGCCGCGAGGCGATGCTGTGCCGGGCGTTCGCCGAGGTCCTGGAGGTGGACGCGGTCGGCCCGCACGACAACTTCTTCGACCTGGGCGGGCACTCGCTGCTCGTCATGCAGCTGGTGCGCCGCATCCGGCGGGAGCCGGGCTGCGCCGGAGTGAAGGTCGCGACGCTCATGACGGCACAAACCGTGGCGGAACTCGTGAACCGCCTGGAATGAGGCGCTTCACACAACCGTCAAAGATTGTTAGGTTAGGTGAGCCTAACCTAAAACTGCGAGCCCTCCCCGGGCTTTGGAAGGACATCCATACTCATGCGCGACACGATGCGCCGCCTGGCCGCGACCGGAACGCTGCTGCTGGGCCTCGGTCTGGTGGGCGCGTGCGCCGGTGAGAGCGGCGGAGCCGAACAGCCCGCCGCGAGCGCCCCCGCCTCCCAGGCCGCCGCCGCCGGATTCCCGGTCACCATCACGCACAAGCTCGGCACCGCCACGATCGAATCCGCGCCCCAACGCATCGTCGCCCTCGGCGAGGTCGACCAGGACACCCTGCTCGCCCTGGGCGTGCAACCGGTCGCCATGGCGGAGCTGACCGGCATCCAGGACGACGGGCTCACCCCCTGGACCGCCCCCAAGATCTCCGGCGCCAAGCCGACGCTGCTGAAGGCCGGAGAGGCCGGCTTCTCGCTGGAGCAGATCGCCGCGCTCAAGCCCGACCTCATCCTCGCGGGCGGCGACTACTACATCGACAAGGAGTACGCCAACCTCTCCCAGCTCGCGCCGACCACCGCCTACGAGACCGGCCCCGCCGAGGACTCCTGGCAGGTGGTGGCCCGCCAGGTCGCCAAGGCGGTCGGCAAGGCGGAGGAGGGGGAGAAGCTCGTCACCGACGTCGAGGCGAAGATCGCCTCGGTCAAGACGACCTACCCCGAGCTGGACGGCAAGAAGTTCGCGCTGACGAGCGTCTTCCCCTCGGGGAACATCGGCGTGATGAAGTCCGACAGCGACATCAGCGTCAAGCTCTTCGGCCAGTTCGGGCTCGCGCTGCCCGAGGAGATCAAGGCGCTTCCCGGTGAGGGCTTCGCGGCCGAGCTGAGCATGGAGAAGGTCAAGGTCCTCGACGTCGACCTGCTGCTCAGCCACTACAACGACGACGCCGCCACCCAGAAGAAGATCGAGGCCAACAAGCTGTTCGCCGGTCTCGACGTGGTCAGGCGCGGCTCCTACGTGCCGCTGGACCTCAAGGCGTTCTGGCCGCTGCGCACGCCCACGCCGCTCGCGGTCCCGTACGTGATCGACCAGGTCGTGCCCCAGGTCGCCAAGGCCGCCAAGGCCGTCGGCGGGGCCTGACCCATCCGCTCCACCCTGTTCCATACGGTTCCATGCTGCCCCCCGCCGCCGTCCGGCCGCGGGGGGACCATCCCTTCAGTACGTGAGAGGCGAACATGTCGAGCCCGGTCTATGACGTCGTGGGCATCGGTTTCGGCCCTTCCAACCTCGCGCTCGCGGTGGCCCTGGAGGAGGAGTACGGCTCCAGCGTGAACGCGGTCTTCTTCGAGAGGCAGCCGAGGTTCGGCTGGCACCGCAACATGCTCATCGAGGGCGCCACGATGCAGGTCCACTTCCTCAAGGACCTGGTCACCCTGCGCAACCCCACCAGCTCGTACTCCTTCCTGTCCTACCTGCAGGAGAAGGGGCGACTGGTCGACTTCATCAACCACAAGACCATGTTCCCCACCAGGCTGGAGTTCCACGACTACCTGGAGTGGGTCGCCTCCTCCTTCACCGACCTGGTGCGCTACGACTCCGAGGTCGTCGCGGTGCGCCCGCACGACGACGACACCCTCGAGGTCGTCGTGCAGCACGGCGACGAGCTGCACACCTGCCTGGCCCGCAACCTCGTGATCGCGGTCGGCCTCGACCCCGTGCTCCCCGACGGCGTGCGGCAGGGCGAGCGGATCTGGCACACCGAGGACCTGCTCGCCCGGCTCGAGACCTTCGGCGAGCGCGAGCCCCGGCGGTTCGTCGTGGTCGGCGCCGGGCAGAGCGCGGCCGAGACCGTCGAGCACCTGCACCGCACCTACCCGTCCGCGGAGGTCTGCGCGGTCTTCACCCGGTACGGCTACTCGCCGGCCGACGACAGCCCCTTCGCCAACCGCATCTTCGACCCGGAGGCCGTCGACCACTTCTTCACCGCTCCCGAGGACGTGAAGCGCATGCTGTTCGCCTACTCCCGCAACACCAACTACTCGGTGGTGGACCTCGACCTCATCGACGAGCTCTACCGGCGCTCGTACGCCGAGAAGGTCGCGGGTGTCCAGCGGCTGCGCATGCTGAACGCCTCCCGCCTGCTCGACGTGCACGACGACGGCGACACCGCCCGGGTCAGGATGTGCTTCCTGCCCACGGGCGAGGTGAGCACGATCGAGGCCGACGCGGTCGTCTGCGCGACCGGCTACCGCGAGCGCAACCCCCTCGACCTGCTCGGCGAGGCGCGCAAGCACTGCCGCACGGGCGAGGCGGGCGAGCTGCTGGTGGAACGCGACTACCGGGTCTCCGTCGACCCCGGGCAGAGCTGGGGCGTCTACCTCCAGGGCGCCACCGAGGACAGCCACGGGATCGCCTCGTCGCTGCTGTCCATGACGGCCGTCCGCACCGGCGAGATCGTACGCTCCATCGCCCGGCGCTCGGCGTCGATCCCGCAGGTCGCGGAGATGTGACCGGCGGGCCGTTCGGGACCCCCGTTCCCGAGCCTCAAGGGGCGCCGCCCGCCCAGATCGAGAGGCCCGGACCCGAGTGAGACCGTGAGGAGGGTGCGGGCGTCGCCACCGCCCGCACCCCCGGTGGCGGGAGGGCCTGTCACGGAGGGGGCCGGGAGGTGGAACGCGGGACGGTCCCGCGTGCGCGGCGAGGACCGCTCCCCGCTCCCCGCTCCCCGCCGGGTCCGCCGGTGACCCGGTGGCTCAGGAGCCGCCGGGGCAGGACGCGTCTAGAGGCGCGGCCCGGGAGTACGGCGCGGGGTCGGCCAGGACGGTCGCCCTGCCCGCCGCGCTCATGACGCCGTCGTGGACGTACCAGTCGCCGTGGGCCGAGGGCTCGACGCTCCGGCGGCCGGGGGAGGTGAACTCCGGCTCCACGCCGCGTTCCCGCAGCATCGGCAGGACCTCGGCGACGGTTTTGTTGACGTACTCCACGCAGTGGAGCGGCTCGCCGGGCATGCCGAGGCCCGGCGGGATCATGTACCTCTCCCCGGGACGGGCCTCCCTGCCGAGCGCGATCTCGGCCTTCTGCCGGTAGCCGACCGGCACCTTCAGGCTGGCCGGGCATCCGACGGGCTTCGCGTACGGGCAGGGCCCCGGAGCGTCGACGGTGGTGATGTCGCCCTCGGCGGGTGCCGGTTTCCCCTCCCTCAGGAGGTCGACACCGTTGATCACGAACACGACCCGCGCCCTGCTCGCGGACGTCGGCAGGAGCCTGAGCGTGATGTCCAGGCCCCGTGCCCTGAGCTCGGACCGGTAGGTGTCCGGATCGGCGAACAGGTCCTTCACCGTGATGACGTAGTGGTCGTCCTCCCGCTTGATGTCCAGGGCCGCGGAGGCCGGGGCCGGTCCGACGCCGAGGGAGGGGGGGAGGAGCCACCCGGCGACCACGGCCGAGGCGGCCAGCGCGGCGACGACCGGCACGGCGAACCGCCGTCGGCGGCGGGGCGGAGGCGCGGGGACGGCGGCCGGGGCCGAGGTGATCTCCTGGAACAGCTCCATGGCGAGCGGGGTCATGCCGGGGCCGGGGTCGGGCGCGATGTCCGCCACCAGGCGGTCGATGGTGCGGTGCACGTCGTTCAGCACGTCTTCTCCTCCGTCAGTCTCGTCAGTGCGATGGCGCGCGAGCCGTATCGGGTCAGGTCGACTCCGGCGGTGTCCAGCTCGCCGGCAAGGCGCTTGCGCGCGCGGTGCAGCCGCAGGCGGGCCGCGCCGCGCGAGCAGCCCAGCACCGTCGCGATCTCCGCGGAGCCCAGCCCCTCCCAGACGGCCAGGGAGAGCACCTCCCTGTCGTCGGGATTCAGCCGCCCGAACGCCTCGCGGACGTCGTCGAGCCCCTCCTGGCCGGCCGGTCCGGCCGTCTCCGCCCACAGCGCGAGCTGCACGCCGAGCCGTCCGACCAGCTCGCCGCGGCGGGACTCGGCCCGGCGGCCGTTGGCCAGGACGCGGCGGGCCACGCCGTACAGCCACAGGCGGGCCGTACGGCCGTCCGGGATGTCCTCCAGCCGGCGCCAGGCGACGGTGAAGGTCTCGGCGAGGGCGTCGGCGGCGTCCTCGGAGGAGCGGGTACGTCGCCGGAGGTAGGCGAGGATGTCGGGATAGTGCGCCCGGTAGATCTTCTCGAAGCGCTGTCTGGAGTCAGGGGGGCCCACGCTGCTCCCTCTCGTCGGGGACTCTTCCACTCCGCACGTGTCCGGACGCCGGCGGATTGTTTCACCCCGGATCGGAGAACTTCCGGCCGGTCCGAGCCGCAGGTCCGAGCCGCTGTTTCGAGCGCGCCTTCGCCCTCGGGGCCCGGCGGGACCCTTCGCTCTCCCATTTCCACGGGGCGTCACCTGACATAAGACAGAAGGGATGCATCCCCCTGTAGCGCCGCAATCAGCACATACGGGCCATACGCCGTTAACCGTATTCACCGGCGGGTGTTCACCGGCGCTCCTACCGTTGGGACCGCTCAGGAAAGTGGTTCTGCTGATCCTCGTCTTGGAGGTTCGTCGATGGAACGCCGCACATTCCTTCGTGCCTCGGTGCTCGGTACGGGCACCCTGGCCCTCACCGGAAGTCTCTGGCAGGACGCCGCCCTCGCGGCCCCGGCCCAGAACGCCCCGGGCCCCTACGGCTCCCTGCTGGCCGCCGACGCCAACGGCATCCAGCTCCCGGCGGGGTTCACCAGCCGGGTGATCGCCCGATCGGGCCAGACGGTCCCCGGCACCTCCTACACCTGGCACAGCGCCCCCGACGGCGGCGCCTGCTTCGCCGACGGCGGCGGCTGGATCTACGTGTCCAACTCGGAGATCAACCCCGGCGGCGGCGCCTCGGCGATCCGCTTCAACTCCTCCGGCAACGTGGTGTCCGCCTCCTCGATCCTGTCGGGCACCCGGCAGAACTGCGCGGGCGGCGCGACGCCGTGGAACACCTGGCTGTCGTGCGAGGAGGTCGACCGCGGCTTCGTCTACGAGACCCGCCCCTTCGGAGGCGCGGCGACACAGCGCCCGGCCATGGGCCGCTTCAAGCACGAGGCGGCGGCGGCCGACCCGGTCCGCAAGGTCGTCTACCTCACCGAGGACGAGAGCGACGGGCGCTTCTACCGCTTCGTCCCCACCACCTGGGGCGACCTGTCCTCCGGCACGCTGCAGGTGCTGCGCGCGGGCTCCGCCACCAGTGGCTCGTTCACCTGGGCGAACGTGATAGACCCAGACGGCTCCCCGACCGCGACCCGCAACCAGGTCTCCGGGTCGAAGTCCTTCAACGGCGGCGAGGGCTGCTACTACGCCGACAACACCGTGTGGTTCACCACCAAGGGCGACAACCGGGTCTGGCAGGTCAACGTCGCCGCCGGCACCTACGAGCTCGCCTACGACGACAGCCTCGTCAGCCCCGGCACCGCCCCGCTGACCGGCGTGGACAACGTCACCGGCTCGACCTTCGGCGACCTGTACGTCGCCGAGGACGGCGGCAACATGGAGATCTGCCTGATCACCGCCAACGACACGATCTCCCCCTTCCTGCGCGTCGGCGGCCAGGGATCCTCGGAGATCACCGGCCCCGCCTTCAACCCCGCGGGCAACCGCCTGTACTTCTCCTCCCAGCGCGGCACGTCCGGTTCCTCCTCCGGGGGGATCACCTACTGCGTGACCGGCCCGTTCCGTACCTGATCCACACCCGGTCCGCCCCCCGGGCCGCACCCCGGGGGAAGGTCGCGCCGTGCGGCGGCGGTCGCACGGCGCGGCACACCCAACCCACAGGTCACGTTCACTTTCCCGATGCCTTGGCTGCCTACGGTGCTGGTCATGGCGTGGAAGACCAGAGTCAACACGGCTCTCGAAGGGATGACGGGCTACAACATCACCCGTGTGCGGCGCAGGGTCACACCTCCGCCGCCCCCACCCCCGCCTCCGCCGCCCGTGGACGTTCCCCGGCCACCGGCCGACCCGGAGGTCGACCGGCTGCTGCGCGAACCGGTTTTCGTGCTGTCGCCGGTGAGGTCCGGCTCCACCCTGCTGCGCGTCATGCTGAACAGCCACTCCCGGATCCACGCGCCGCACGAGCTGCACGTGCGGCGCCTGGCGGTCACGCTGACCACCGACCCGCTGCGCCAGGCGATGGAGGCGCTCGGCCTCTCCGCCAGCGACATCGAGCACATCCTGTGGGACCGCATGCTCCACCGCGAGCTGGCCGGGAGCGGCAAGCAGATCATCGTCGACAAGACGCCCAGCAACGTCTTCGCCCACCGGCGCCTCGCGACCTGCTGGCCCGACGCGCGCTACGTCTTCCTGATGCGCCACCCCGCCTCGATCGCGCTGTCGTGGCACGAGGCCGCCCCGCTGGAGCGCCCCTGGGCGGAGGCGGTCCGGCACACCCTGCAGTACATGCGCCACCTCACCGAGGCCAGGCGGCTGCTCGACGGGCTCACCCTGACGTACGAGGACCTCGTCGCCGACCCGGAGAAGGAGATGCGGCGGGTCTGCGACCACCTCGGGGTCGGCTACGAGCCCGGCATGATCACCTACGGTGACCACGGGCACGGGGAGTTCGTGAAGGGCATCGGGGACTGGCGCGACAAGATCAGGACCGGCAGGGTCCAGCCGGGCAGGCCGCTGCCCGCCCCGGAGGAGATCCCGGAGGAACTGCGCGAGATCTGCGCCGAGTGGGGATACCTCTGATCGATCGAGCGCCCCCGGTGCGGGGGCGGTCCGAGGTCCGTCCCGGACCGGTCGTCCGCGGCCCCCGGCGCGGCGAGAAGCGGCCCCCACGATTTCCGTCGTCCGGGTGACACGCGGTCGACAGGAAGATGAATTCTCCGTATGGAATTCTCTGATCTGCATATATGTCGTCTGAGGTGTCATATCTGCGGGCATGGATGCGAACTTCGTGTTGCTCGCCATCGTGATCGTCACCGCGTTGTCCTTCGACTTCACCAACGGCTTTCACGACACCGCCAACGCCATGGCGACCTCGATCGCCACCGGCGCGCTGCGTCCCAAGGTCGCGGTCGGGTTGTCGGCGATCCTCAACTTCGCGGGGGCGTTCCTGTCGCTGAAGGTCGCGGCCACCATCGCGACCGGCATCGTCGACTCCGGCGCCATCACCCTGACGGTCGTCTTCGCCGGGCTGATCGGAGGCCTGGCCTGGAACCTGCTGACCTGGTACTTCGGCATCCCCTCCAGTTCCTCGCACGCGTTGATCGGCGGCGTGGTCGGGGCCACGCTGATCGCGGCGGGCGCCTCGGCCGTCAAGGGCGCGGAGATCGTGTCCAAGGTGCTCATCCCGGCGGTCCTGGCGCCGCTGGCGGCGATCCTAGTGGCCACCGTCGGCACCTACCTGGTCTACGTCATCACCCGCAACGTCCCCGACGGCACCAGGAAACGCGGGTTCAAATACGGCCAGATCGGCTCGGCCTCGCTGGTCTCGCTGGCCCACGGCACCAACGACGCGCAGAAGACGATGGGCATCATCACCCTGGCGATGATCGCCGCCGGTGCCATCGGCAAGGACGCGGGTACCCCGACCTGGGTGATCGTGGCCAGCGCCTCCGCGATCGCGCTGGGCACCTACCTGGGCGGCTGGCGGGTGATCCGTACCCTCGGCAAGGGGCTGACCGAGATCGAGACCCCGCAGGGTTTCGCGGCCGAGGGGTCCTCGGCGGCCGTGATCTTCGCCTCCTCGCACTTCGGCTTCCCGCTGTCGACCACGCACGTCTGCGCGGGCTCGGTGATCGGCTCGGGCATCGGCAAGCACCTGGCCGAGGTCCGCTGGAGCATCGCGGCCAGGATGGGGGCCGCGTGGCTGATCACCCTCCCGGCCGCCGCCGTGGTCGGCGCGCTGGCCTGGGCGGGCGCCAACGTGATCGGCGGCGCGCTGGGGGTCGGCGTCGTCTTCGGCGTCGCCCTGGCGCTGTCGGGGGCGCTCTACCTGGCCTCGCGGCGCCGCCCGGTCAACGCCGGCAACGTCAACGACGAATGGACCGGCCGGCTCGCCCCGGCCGCGAGGACGAGGGAGCACGCCGCGTGAACGAGTACGCCGATCGGACCGGCCGGCTCGCCCCGGCCATGAGGACGAGGGAGGACGCCGCGTGAACGAGTACATCGATCTGGACGCGCTGTGGAGGGTCCTGCTCGCCTCGCTGCTGGCGGGCGCCGGGCTGGTCGCGGTCTTCTCCCTGGCCCTGGTCGGCCTGTCCAGCGGGCGGGCGGCCGGTCGCGTGGGAGCCGGGCTCTGCTTCCTGGTCGTGGCCGCCGGCATCGTCGTCGGTCTCCACACCATGCTCGCCGCCTGACCGTCCGGCATCGTCGTCGGTCTCCACACCATGCTGCCGGGCGACCGCATGCCCGGCATTCTAGAGAGTCTCTCTAGAATCGGTTACGCTTCCAGGGTGAGAGTCACCGTCGTCATCACCGGAGGCAGCCGCGGGATCGGCCTGGCCACGGCCGAGGAGTTCGCCCGCCGCGGCCACCGGGTGGTCCTCCTGGCGAGGAGTCCCGCCGCGGCGCACGAGGCCGCCCGGCTCGGCGCCGAGCCGGTCACCGGTGACCTCTCGACCCTGAAGGGGATCCGGGCCGCCGCCGAGGCGCTGGCCGGAACCTGCCCGCGGCTCGACGTGCTGGTCCACAACGCCGGGATCTGGCCGTCGGCGCGACGGCTCACCGAGGACGGGTTCGAGGAGTCCTTCGCCGTCAACCACCTGGCGCCCTTCCTGCTCAACCACCTGCTGGAGGACCGCCTGGACCGGGTCGTCCAGGTCACCGCGGGTCTGTACGTCAAGGGCAGGGCCGACCCCGCGCGCACCCCGGCCGGCGCCGACTTCTCTCCCGTACGCACCTACGCCGACACCAAGCTCTGCAACCTGGCGCTGATGCCGTTGTGGGCCGAACGCTGGAGGCGACGGGAGATCACGATCGACGCCGTGCACCCCGGGGTGATCAGGACCGGGCTCGGCGACCGGGGCGGCCCGGTGGGACTGCTGCTGAAGGCCGCGAAGCTGCTGTGGAAGGCGCCGGCGGAGGGCGCGGCCCCCGTCGTACGGCTGGCGCTCGACCGCACCGGCACCGGGCGTTACTTCGACGTCGACCGCGAGAGGCCCCTCGCCCCGGTGGCCGCCGACCCGGCTACGGCGGGGAGGCTGTGGGCGCAGGCCGCGGAGCTGACCGGTGTCGCCTAGGCACCGGCGCGGCGAGGAGACCAGGGAGCGGCTGCTGGCCGCGGCGCTGGACCTCTACGAGAGGGAGGGCGCCGACGGCTTCACCATGACGGCGGTGACCGGTACGAGCGGCGTCAGCGTCGGCAGCCTCTACCACCATTTCGGCAGCTTCGACGGGCTGGCGGCGGCACTCTACGCCCGCTGCCTGTCCGGCCTGCTCGACGCCGTGATCGCCGCCCTCGCCGCGGTGCCGCCGGGGGAGGGCGCGGAGGCCGCACGGGGCGTGGGAGCCGGTAAGGGGGTGGGGGCCGGTGAGAGCGCGGAGACGCGGGCCGCCGCCGGTATCGAGGCCGTGGTCACCGGATACCTGGGCTACACCCGCGAGCACAGGGCCGCCGCGCACTTCGTCCACGCCTCCGCCTACGCCGCCTTCCTCCCCGCGCACGCCGCCCTGGTCGCGAAGGAGAAGGAGCCCAGGCTGGCCGGGATCCTGGGCTGGCTGCGACCGTACGCCGAGGCGGGGCTGGTCGTGGAGCTGCCGGACGCGCTGACGGAGATGCTGGTCGTCGGCCCGGTGGCGGAGACGGCCCGCCGGTGGCTGGCCGGTGCCCCCGGCATCGACCTGGACGAGGCGTGCCGGCTGCTTCCCGAGCGGATCTGGCGATCCCTGCGGGCCGACGTCCTCCCGACGCCGTGACGCCGTGACGCCGTGACGCCGTGACGCCGTGACGCCGTGACGCCGTGACGCCGTGACGCCGTGACGCCGTGACGCCGTGACGCCGTGACGCCGTGACGCCGTGACGGGGGCGGTGAGACCCGTGTCGCCAGGCACACGCGATCGAACCCGGCCGGTCCCGACGCTCCCATGACATGAGCTCGCCCCCGGAACCTCCGAGTGCGCCGCACCCGGGCCGGCGGCCGTCCGGTGGCCGGCAGGGCTCGGTTCACGGCGCCGGGAGGCCGTCGAGGTCCAGACGCCGGATCAGCCGGCTGGCTCCGCGATGAACCTGGACAATCACCTGTCGTGACGGGGATTTCCGGCTTCATCCGACCTTTCCTGTCGGACTCGGAGCCGTTCGTGAGGTGAGCCGGCCACCCCGTCGTGATCATCGTTCCTGTTCAGAGTGTTACCCCTGTGAAAGTCCGCCACTTCGTGGAGAGTAGGGTTGCTCTGCCCATTTTAGGTAAGGCTTGCCATATATGGAGTGACGGTGTTCGCCAGCTACCTCATCGGATTGCGCGAGGGCCTGGAGGCCACGCTCGTCGTCTCCGTGCTCGTCGCGCTCCTCGTCAAGAGTGACCGGCGCGACCGGCTGCCCCTCGTGTGGGCCGGGGTCGGCGCCGCGCTCGTCCTGTCGGTCGCGTTCGGCGCGCTGCTCACCTTCACCGTCGCCCGCCTGGAGTACCGGCAGCAGGAGCTGTTCGAGGCGATCACCTCGCTGCTCGCCACCGCGTTCGTCACCTGGATGATCTTCTGGATGCGTCGCGCCTCCCGTACCCTCTCCGGCGAGCTGCGCGCCAGGTTGAGCCAGGCCCTGGAGGTCGGCGCGACCGCGGTGGTCGTGATGTCCTTCCTCGCCGTGGCGCGCGAGGGGCTGGAGACCGCGCTGCTGTTCTTCGCCTCCGTGCAGGGAGCCACCACCACCGCCGTCCCGCTGATCGGGATCAGCCTGGGCCTGCTCACCGCGGTCGCGCTGGGCTGGGCCATCTACCGCAGCGCGATGCGGATCAACCTGACCAGGTTCTTCACCTGGACGGGCCTGCTGCTGATCCTGGTCGCCGCGGGCATCTTCAAGTACGGCGTGCACGACCTGCAGGAGGCCGGTGTCCTGCCCGGCCTGTCCGCCTACGCCTTCGACATCAGCGGCGTGATGCCCGCCGACTCCTGGTACGGAGCCCTGCTGGCCGGGCTGTTCAACATCACCCCGCAGCCGACCGTGCTGGAGACGGTGGCGTGGGTCGCCTACGCGGTGCCGACGCTCGTCCTCTTCCTGAGGCCGCGCCGCAGCCGCCCGACCGCCTCGCCCGCCGATTCCCCGGCCTCCCCGGCCTCCCCGGCCTCCTCGGGGTCCCCGGCGGCCTCGACGTCCCCGGCCTCTCCGGCGGCCCCGGCGTCCCGGAATCCCCAGACCTCCTCGACCGACCCGCGGCCCGCGGGCTGAAACCGCTTGAACAGGACGACCATGCGTACTTCCCTTGCCATCGCCGCGAGCGCTCTCGCTCTCGCCGGCCTCACCGCCTGCTCCGCCGAGCCCACCGCCTCCACCGCCGGCGCGGGCGCCGGAGCGCCCGCCGCCCACGCCCACGGCGGCCCCGTCGCGGTGGCCGCCACCGACACCGAGTGCAAGGTCGCCGTCACCGAGGTGCCCGCGGGCACCTCGACGTTCTCGATCACCAACGGCGGCACCAAGGTGACCGAGTTCTACGTCTACGCGGCCGGTGACCGGGTCATGGGCGAGGTGGAGAACATCGTTCCCGGCCTGACCCGCGAGGTGATCGTGGAGCTTCCGGCAGGCAGCTACCAGACCGCCTGCAAGCCCGGCATGATCGGCAAGGGCGTCCGCGGCCCGCTCAAGGTCACCGGAGAGCACAAGCCGCTCAGCGACGACGCCCAGCTCTCCGCGGCGACCGCCGGCTACAAGCGCTACATCAAGTCGCAGAGCGACACGCTGCTGACCAAGACGCAGGAGTTCGTCGACGCGGTCAAGGCCGAGGACATCGGTAAGGCCAAGGAGCTCTTCCCCGTCTCCCGCACCTACTGGGAGCGGATCGAGCCGGTCGCGGAGATCTTCGGCGACCTCGACCCGGCCATCGACGCCCGCGAGAACGACGTGGCCGAGGGCGAGGAGTGGACCGGCTTCCACAAGATCGAGAAGGACCTCTGGGTCGCCAAGGACGTGAGCGAGGACGGGCCGGTCGCCGACAAGCTGATGGCCGACATCAAGACCGTCGTGGAGCAGTCCAACGCGGCCGAGCTGTCGCCCGTGCTGCTCGCCAACGGCGCCAAGGGCCTGCTCGACGAGGTCGCCTCCGGCAAGATCACCGGCGAGGAGGACCGCTACTCGCACACCGACCTGTGGGACTTCGACGCCAACCTGCAGGGTTCCAAGGCCGCGGTGCAGGCGCTCCGCCCCGTCCTCGAGGAGCGCGCCCCCGAGCTGGTGGGGACGCTGGACGAGAAGTTCGCCGGAGCCGAGGCCGCGCTCGGCGCCCATCGGAAGGGCGACGGCTGGAAGCTGCACACCGAGCTGTCCAAGGACGACCTCAGGAAGCTGTCGGACGCGATCAACGCGCTCGCCGAGCCGATCAGCAAGATCGCCGCAGTGGTGGCCAAGTAGCGGACGGCCCGCCGTAGCCGTAGGGGAGGGGTTCGATGAGCGAGCGGATCAGTCGCAGGAAGCTGTTCGGGATGGGCGCCGCGGGCGTGGCGGTCGCCGGCGCGGGCGCCGTCGCGCTGCGCGGGTCGGGCGGCGAGCCCGCCCCCGCCCGGGTCGCCTCCGCCTCCGACCCCGTCCCCTTCTACGGCGAGCACCAGGCGGGCATCGTCACCCCGGCGCAGGACCGGCTGCACTTCGTCTCCTTCGACGTGACGACCGGGAAGAAGGCGGAGCTGGCCGAGCTGCTGCAGGAGTGGACCGCCGCCGCGGCCAGGATGACGCAGGGCCAGGAGGCGGGCGCGTTCGGCGCGGTCGGCGGCCAGCCCGAGGCGCCGCCCGACGACACCGGCGAGGCCCTCGGCCTGCCCGCCTCCGGGCTCACGCTCACCGTCGGCTTCGGCGGGTCGCTGTTCGACGACCGGTTCGGGCTGGCCTCCCGCAGGCCGGCCGCGCTGGCCGACCTGCCGCACCTGCCCGGTGACGCGCTGCTGCCGGAGATCTCCGGCGGCGACCTGTGCGTGCAGGCGTGCGCGCACGACCCGCAGGTGGCGGTGCACGCCATCCGCAACCTGGCGCGCATCGGCTTCGGCCGGGTCTCGGTGCGCTGGTCCCAGCTCGGCTTCGGCCGTACGTCGTCGACCTCGCGCGCCCAGGCGACGCCGCGCAACCTGATGGGCTTCAAGGACGGCACCTCCAACCTCAAGCTGGAGGACGTGGCGCTGCTGGGGGAGCAGCTCTGGGTGGGACCCGGCGACGGCGCCGACTGGATGACCGGGGGCAGCTACCTGGTGACCCGCAAGATCCGGATGCTGGTCGAGACGTGGGACCGGGCGCCGCTGGCCGAGCAGGAGCAGATCTTCGGCCGGGACAAGGGGGAGGGGGCCCCGCTGGGCGGGAAGGCCGAGTTCGACGCGATCGACTTCGACGCCAAGGGCCCCGACGGGGAAGCCCTGATCAAGGACGACGCGCACGTACGGCTGGCGCACCCCTCCCACAACGGCGGCGCGCGCCTGCTGCGCCGCGGCTACAACTACGTGGACGGCTCCGACGGGCTGGGCCGCCTGGACGCCGGGCTGTTCTTCATCGCCTACCAGCGCGACCCCCACCGGCAGTTCGTCACCGTGCAGAGGTCCCTGGCGGGCAGGGACTCCCTCAACGAGTACATCAAGCACGTCTCCAGCGGCCTGTTCGCCTGCCCGCCGGGCGTGCGCGACGCGGGCGACTACTGGGGCCGAGCCCTGTTCTCCTGAGCCCTCCCGGCTCCCACGTCGCCGGGGCGGGAACGCCGGCGAAGCCGCCGTTGAGAAGCCACGCCGGTCACGTCCGCGGGGGACCGTCCCCAGCTCCGGAAGTGGCGGACCCCGGTTCCCGCCGTCATCCTCGTCGGACGGTTCGAGGCCGTCGCGGTGACGGTCGCCGGAGGGGCCGCCTCGGGGCTGGGCGACGTCGAGAGCCATGATCCGGTCGACGACGTCGTCGAGGTCGGCGCCGACGATGTCCGGTCGCGGGCCGATCGGGCTCAGGACCATCCCGGGACGCGCGACGAACGCGGCCTTGCAGCCCGTCGCGAGCGCACCGGCGATGTCCCACCAGTGCACGGCCACCAGCCGCACCTCCGCGATGCCGACGTCGAAGGCCTTCGCCACGGCGAGGTAGGGCTCCTCGGCGGGTTTGAGCCGCCTGACGGAGCCGGCCGAGACGACGCCGTGGAAGTGATCTCGGATGCCGCTGTTGACGAGCTGCGCCTCGGCGACCGTCGCGGGGGAGTTCGTCAGGGCCACCACGGTGAGCGAGGTCGAGCGCAGCCGCCGCAGGGCCCCCGCCACCTCCGGATGGGCGGGCAGCGAGCTCATCCGGTCCACGATCCCGGTCGCGTCGCCGGGGGCGAGGCTACGGCCGTGCCGCTCGGCCAGCATGGACAGGGCGGCGTGCTGCGCCATGCTGAAATCCACGTATTCGCCGGTCACACCGCCGACGAAGGCGATCTGAAGCGCCTGCGCGAACCACTGCGCGCGCAGCTCGGCCGAGCCCAGCGCCTCCTCGAACACGACATCGAGCGCTCGCAGGTCCAGCAGCGTCTCGTTGACGTCGAACGCGACGACTTCGACCATGGGAAACCTCCCGATCAGTACGAGATCTTCATGGGATCCCACCGATGGTGGGGAGTCCGCCCACGCGGTGGACCGCACGGACGGCGCCACCCGGCGGGGGTGGCCGACCGGCGGTCCGGCGGCGGAGCGTGCTCACCGGGCCGCCCGCCCGGCGGCCCGGTGCCGCAGCGCGTACAGCAGGCCCGAGGCGGCGAAGAACAGGAGGGTCAGCAGCAGCCATCGCCCCAGATAGGGGGTGGTGCTCAACCCCGTCGCCTCCCGGTACTCGCGTTCCGAGGCGCGCAGGATGAGAGGAGACCAGACGAGCAGCAGCAGGCCCGACAGCCCGGCCGGCACACGCACGTAGTTGACCGGGGTCCACCGGCCGGTGGACGGTGGCCGTGATGGGCGTGCCGGAGGCCGCGACCGTGACTGGACGGCGGTGTCGGCCAAGGAGTAGAGCGGGAACAGCACCAGGTCATGGATGATCACGGCGCCGACGAACCACAGCAGGAACCCCACCCAGATCCCGGCGGCGATCACCCGGGTGGCGGCGTAGCCGGCCACCGCCAGGCAGACGGCCAGTGCGAGCAGGTGCCCCGGTCCGGCGCCGTACGTGGCCGTCCACGTCTTCCGGGTCGTCCGCGTCTTCCAGGTCGTCCACCGGCCCGGCGCACTCTCGCGGCGGGTCACGAGAACGCCCCGGGTGGTCGTCCATCGGTGTGGCGCGCCCTCGCGCCGTCGCGGCCGGTCATGAGAACGACCGGAAGTCGAGTTCGCGCACCCATTTGGTGTTGTGCACGCCGGGGGCGGCCGGCACGATGATCCGGGCCGGGAAGCCGTGGTCCATCGACAGGTCGGCGCCGTTGACCCGCAGTGCCAGCAGCGAGCGCGGGTCGGCCACCTGACGGGCGCTCAGCGACGCGTGGCCGAACACACCGCCGCGCTGCAGCGACCGGACGAAGACCCCGCTCCCGGCGGCGGCCCCGGCGAGCCCGGCCAGGTCGGCCAGCCGTACGCCGGTCCACTCCTGCTCGGTGGACCAGCCCTCCACGCAGGCGATCGGCAGCGGGTAGGTGTGCAGCGGCAGTGCCAGCAGGTCCGCGCGCGACAGCCGCACCGGACGCGGCCCGGTCAGGGTCAGCCGCCAGCCGGGACCGGTTTCGGCCTCCCGGATGCCCACGCTGGCCGCGGTCTTGTTCACCTGGAAGTCGTTCGGGCCCGGACCGTACGTGCGGCCGTGCGGTGCCAGCAGCGCGGTGCCGCGCAACGGCCCGTCGAGGGTCTGGCCGACGGACAGGCCGAACATCGTCAGCGACCCACCGCCGACGAAGGCCAGCAGGCCACGCCGGGACACGGTGGGCGGCGCCGGGGCGGCGGGCACCAGCCCGTCGGGATCGGGCGGTTCCGGGCGGGTGTCGCGCAGGCCGGTGCGCAGCTCCTGGCGGAAGTCGCGGGACCGCAGCGCGGTGATCGCCCGGGGCAGCTTGATGACGACGTGCGCCACGAGGGCGGCCAGGAAGATCCAGGCGCCGTACAGGTGGGCGGGGTAGAAGGAGAACGGGAAGACGTAGAACAGCTGGATATTCAGGATGCCGGTGGTGAACTGGAAGGCCGCGCCGCCGACCAGGAGCAGCAGGCTGGCCCGCTCCAGCAACTGGGCGGGGGAGCGGGCGGGTGGCCAGGCGAACAGCTTGGGGATCACCGACCACAGCTTGGCCAGCAGCACCGGCACCAAGGTGAGCCCGAGGATGACGTGGACTCCCTGGTTGAGCCGGTACAGCCAGACCGGACGGGTCGGCCAGTCGAAGAGATAGAAGCCCAGCAGCCCTTTCTCCGGAGTGATGTCGTTGCCGGGCAGTCGCGGATCGTAGGCGGCGTAGGAGATCAGGCCCGTGAGGGCCACGATCGGGATTCCCACCAGCAGCACCAGGCCGAACACCGACGTCAGCCAGGGGCCCCGCAGCGGGCTGCGCCAGAACTCCGGGCGGAACGGGCCCGGCGGCGGCACGTCCCCCCGCAGCCAAGCCCTCACTCGCGGGATGCCCCCGCCCTTCACGGCGCCACCCCCGGCGGCGCCGCGCCCGCGGGATGCGTCCGACACTGATCCCCCCGAAGCCGGTGCCGGCGTGAGACGACCACCCTGCCGGCCCGCCGGTGGTCCTTACCGAAAGGAGCCTTTCTCAAAGCCTCACCTCTTCCCGTTTTTCACCAGGTCCGCGGATGGTTCTTCCCGATCGTCGTCCGGCGCCCCCGGCGCCCTCACCCGCGGGGGCCCGTGCCGCCGGTCGCACCTGGCGGCGGAGGCGGTGTGGCCGGAGGGTGCGGCAGGATGGAGACGGCGCCCTTGGCCTCGAAGATCGCGAGGTGGATGCCGGCCGGGCCGTGATAGCCGTGCTGGTGGAGCACGGCGTCGAGGTCGGCTTCGGTGAGCCCGCAACGGCGCAGGTCACGCCAGTTGACGTTTCCGTCGCGGATCAGGATTCGCATCGGCGGGTCGACCAGGCGGCTGACGACCGGGAGGAACCGCAGCCTGGTGATGGCCGTGTGAGCGGCGAGCAGGGCCAGCAGCGCCGCGGCGCCCGTCAGCCACGAGGCGTCGGACGCGGTGGCGGTACGTCCCACGATGGCACCGACCGCGACGGCGGCGACCCAGTCGAACGGGGCGAACTCCGCCATGGTCCGGCGTTCGGTGAGCCGGAACGCCACCACGGCGGTCAGGAACAACACCAGCGCCTTGACCGCGGCATAGGCGGCACGATGCCAGTCGCCGATCAGGGCGTCGCCGAAGCTGTTCACGACCGGACGCCCTCGGCGCGGCGAGGTGACGAAGGCAGGCGTCGCCATGCCGCCTCTCGCGGTGGCCGGCCCTCGGCGGCGCGGGGCAACGGCATCGCCGTCTCTCGCGGTGGCCGGTCTTCGGCGGCGCGGGGCAACGGTGCCGTCGCCTCTCGCGGTGGCCGGCCCTCGGCGGCGCGGGCCGCCGGTGAAGTCGGACCCGGCCGGCCGGGCGGGCGCGGGGGCGCTGTCAGCGAAGGCTCGCGAACCATCGGCCCGCCTCCTGCCAGTGCTCGGTCACCGGAAAGCCTCCGGCCAGGGCCAGGCGCGCGATGTCGGTCACCGAGACCCGGGCCCAGCCGAACCAGCCGCCGGTCGTCTCCCCGTTGCACAGCCGTACCCGGTCCACCCGGCTGGCCACGTTCGGTCCCTCCACCTCGGCGAGGACCTCGCCGCCCGGCCGGACCAGCTGCCTGACCCTGCGTATCAGGGCGGCCGGGTCGCCGCCGATGCCGATGTTGCCGTCGGCGAGCAGCACGGTCGCCCACCGGCCGCTGCTCGGGACCCGGTCGAAGACGTCGCGGCAGATGGCGAGGCCTCCGGCGCGACGGGTCAGGTGGACGGCGCGGGGGGTGACGTCGATTCCCATCGCGGGGACACCTCTGCGTGTCAGCGCGACGGTGAGCCGTCCGGGTCCGGAGCCGACGTCCAGCGTCGGAGCGGCGCAGCGGGCCAGCATGGCCTCGTCGCCGTCGATCGGCCCGAACCAGCGATCCGGCTTCAGCGGCTCCACGATCCCGTCGACGTACTCGATCTCGGTGGCCCTGCCGGTCAGGGACTCCGCGTAGAGTTCGCCGATCATCGGGTGACTCCCGTCCCGATGCCCGCCAGGGCCTCGGCGAAGCGGGATCCGGGTGCCCGCGCCGCGACGTGGAAGACGTCGGAGGCGGTGTCGACGTCGTCCAGCTCCGGCATGCGGGCCACGTCCAGCCCGGCCTCGTGCAGGCGTCGCAGCTGGGCGGCACCGGTGGTGGGCCGCGACATCGCCACGCCGAGCAGCAGGGACGGATCGGGACGGCGCAGCCCGAGCAGCCAGAAGCCTCCGTCGGACGCCGGCCCGTACACCGCGTCGTGAGCGGCCAGCAGGGTGACGGCGGTGTCCAGCAGTTCCGGGGTGACCTGAGGAGTGTCCATGCCGATCAGGACCACGGGCAGCGGGTGAAGCCGGTGCGCGTCGTGGAAGGCGGCGGCCAGGCGCTGGTCGAGGCCGTCGCCGCGCTGGGGGATCACGGTGAAGCCGTCCGGGAGCCAGGTCCCGGGGAGCCCTTCGAGCGCGAGCACCCGCCGGCGGACCCGCGTCGCGGCCACGGCGTGCAGCGTGTCCCGCAGCGCGGCCGTCGCCAGGCAGGCGGCCTGGGCGGGGGTGAACGGCGGGGTCAGCCGGGTCTTCACCCGCCCGGCCACCGGCTCCTTGGCGATGACCACGATCTGCGCGGCGCTCATGCCGTCTCTTCCATGACGCGGCGCATGTCGGCGATCGCCCGGAGGGTGCCGCGCACGGTGCCGGTCACCTTGGAGCGTCCCACTCGCGGCAGGTAGTCGACCTCCACCTCGTTGATCCGCCAGCCGGCCGAGGCCGCGCGCAGCACCATCTCCAGGGGGTAGCCGAACCGGCGGTCGGCCAGCCCCAGCTCGATCAGCCCGGCGCGTCCGCAGGCGCGCATGGGACCCAGGTCGCGTAGTGGGGCGCCGGTGCGGCGCCGCATGCGTGCGGCCAGCACGGCGTTGGCGACCCGGGCGTGCACGGGCCCGGAGTGAGGCATCCGTCGACCGAGTACGAGTTCGCTCTCGCCCGCCAGGACCGGGCCGGCCACCCGTGGCAGCTGGCCCGGGTCGAGCGAGGCGTCGGCGTCCATGAAGCACACGACCTCGGCGGTCGAGGCCAGCAACCCGGCGTGGCAGGCGGCGCCGAACCCGCGTCGTGGCTCGCTCACCACCAGTGCGCCATGCTCGGTGGCGACACCGGCCGAGCCGTCGGTGGAACCGTTGTCGACCACGATCGGGCGATAGCCGTGCGGCATCCGGCCGAGTACCCAGGAGAGCGCGGCCTCCTCGTTCAGGCATGGCAACACCACGTCGATCTTCATGATCTGGAGGTTAGGTCAGGAAGCGACGATCACCTCTTACGAAGCGGTGACGTATGTCCAGCAAATGGCCGGCGCGGCCCTAACTTTGGAGAACGGCCCTAACTTTGGAGAACGGCCCTGACTTCGGAAAGCGGCCAACGACTCAGGGCAGGGAATCGAAACGGAGAGGAACATCCTTTGAGTGGTTTCTCGCCGGATGTTCCAGACATATCGCCGCGCGAAGCCACGGGCACGGCGCGAGGTGCCCATGCCGAGAATTCCACCCCTGGCAAGGAGACGGCACGCGCGCTCTGGATCTGGGCGTCGCTGATCGCCGGGTCGTTCGCGGTGGGTGCGATCCTGCACGCGCTCGGTGTGCTCACCATCGACCATCTGCCGCCGCTGCACGGGCATTTCCGCGTGCCGCCCCCCACGCTGCTGCCCGCCGCCGTGTTCGGGGGCGCCGCCGTCCTGTTCCTGCCCGCCATCACCGCGCGGCTGGGTTTCAGGCGTGCTCTCCTGGTGTCCTACGGCTGCGCGCTGGCCTGGACGGTGCTGCTGGCGATCTCCGCCGACGGCCTGGCCGCTCCGCTGACCCATCCGCAGGAGTATCCGGCGGTGCTGCCCGTGGTGGGCGACGACCCGCTGGGCTGGCTGGCCTCGTTCACCCTGCGGCTGCCGGACTATCCCACCCACGTGCGCGGGCACCCGCCGCTGCCCGTGCTGGTGCTCTGGTCGCTGGCCGCGCTCGGGCTGTCCGGGCCGCTGTGGGCGGCGCTGCTGGTCGTCGCGGCCGGTTGTTCGGCGACCGTGGCGATCGCGCTGACGGTGCGGGAACTGGGCGGGGAGCGGGCGGCCCGGAGGGCGCTGCCGTACCTGGCGCTCACCCCGGCCTCGGTCTGGATCGCCACCAGCATGGACGCCTTCTTCGCCGGGGTGGGGGCGTGGGGCGTGGCACTCCTGGTGCTCGGCGGGCGCGGGCGGGTGCTCGGCGGGCGCGGCCGGATCGCGCGAAGGGCCGGCTGGGGGGCCGGTGCCGGGGTCCTGCTCGGCGCGCTGCCGTACCTCAGCTACGGGCTGGTTCCCTACCTGCTGATCCCGGTGGTCGTCGCGGTCGCCGCCCGCGTGCCGCGCGAGACCGTGCTCGCGGCGCTGGCCGGTGCCGCGGCGGTGACCGCCGCCTTCGCCGCCGCCGGCTTCCTGTGGCCCGCCGGAGTGCTGGCCACCCATGCCGAGTGGGCGGCCGATCCGGGCGCGGCCCGTCCCTACCTGTACTTCCTGTTCGCCAACCTGGGCGTGCTGGCCATGCTCACCGGGCCGGCCGCCGCCGTGGGCCTGGCGCGGCCCGGCCCCGGCGGGTCGCGCGCCGCGGTGGCGGCGGCCCTGGTGGCTGTGCTCGCGCTGGACGTCAGCGGCGTGACCCGGGGCGAGGTGGAACGCATCTGGGTGCCCTACGCGCTGTGGATCGGCCTGGCCGCCGGCCTGGCGCCCGGCAGGCGATGGCTGGCCGCCCAGGTCGTGACGGGGTTGCTGTTGCAGGGACTGGTTCTCTCGCCCTGGTGAGTCGTCCCGCGACACGTCCCCGCCCCCTAGGCGTCGCCGCGGGCGTGTCATCCCGGGGGAGGGCCGGCGCCGTCGCGGGGCGCGTCATCCCAGAGGGGCCGTGGAGAAGTCCTTCATTCCCGCCGCGAAGGAGACCTCCGCGGCGAACCCCAGCTCCCGGCGGGCACGCTCGGGCGAGGCCACGATATGGCGTACGTCACCCAGCCGGTAATCGCCGGTGATCACCGGCGCGGGCCCGCCGCGCTGCTCGGCGAGGGCTGCGGCCATCTCGCCCACGGTGTGCGGCTCGCCGCTGGCGATGTTGTACGCGGCCAGCGAGCCCGGTTCCCCGCCCCCCAGCGCGGCCACGTTGGCCCTGGCGACGTCCCGCACATGGACGAAGTCGCGACGCTGACCGCCGTCCTCGAAGACGCGCGGCGCGCGCCCCGCCTCCAGCGCCGACCGGAAGATGGCCGCGACCCCCGAGTAGGGGGTGTCCCTGGGCATCCGCGGACCGTACACGTTGTGATAACGCAGCGCGACGGCGGTGCCGCCGGTCTCGCGCGCCCAGTTCGCCGCCAGGTGCTCCTGGGCGAGCTTCGTGGTGGCGTAGGCGTTTCGGGGATCCATCGGCGCGTGCTCGTCGATGGCGGCCGACGCCAGCCGGGCGCCGCATCGCGGGCAGCGCGGCTCGAAGGACCCCCGGTCCAGATCCGTGACCGCTCGCGGCCCCGGCCGCACCCGGCCGTGGTCGGCGCAGTCGTAGGCGCCCTCCCCGTACACCACCATCGACGACGCCAGCACCAGCCTCGACACGCCGTGGCGGGCCATCGCGGCCAGCAGCACGGCGGTGCCGTAGACGTTCACCGACGCGTAGTCGGGCAGGTCGGCCACGTCCACACCGAGTCCGACCTTGGCCGCCTGGTGCACCACGGCGTCCACCCGGCCCAGCGGTCCGTCCAACGCCGTGCCGTCCCGCACGTCGGTGCCGGTACGCAGGTCGAGGCCGGTCACGTCGTGGCCCGCGGCGCGGAGGGCCTCGGCCACGTGGCCTCCGATGAACCCGGCCGCGCCGGTGAGCAGTATCTTCACCCGGCGAGGGTACGCGGCGGCGCCGCCGCCGGGGCGGCCCGGCACGCGGACGTTCGCGGACGGTAAGGATTTCGGGGCCGGACGGCCGCCGCGCGGATCGCGGGGCCGCCGGCGTCGTTCACGCCGCGCGTTCGAGGTTGCGGCGGAACCGCGCCGGGGTCGTTCCGGTCGCCAGGCGGAACGCCCGGCTGAACGCGGACTCGGAACGGTACCCGACCTCGGCGGCGACCGTGGCGACCGTGCGCTCGGTGTCGACGAGCAGCTCGGCCGCGGTCATCAACCGGACGTGCGTGAGGAACGCGCCGACGGTCATCCCGGTGCCGTGGGAGAAGTGCCGGATGAACGTGGCCCGCGCCATCGCCGCCACCCGCGCCAGGCGGGCGATCGACCAGTCGGCGCCGGGATCCCGGAGCACCTCGTCGATGACGGCACGGATCCGCTCGTCGTGGGCGGCGGTCCACAGCGCCGGCCCGGCGAGCCGCCCGCCCGACTTCCGCAGCACCATCGCGAGCAGCGCGTCGCAGAGGGCCGAGAGGACGGCGGCGGTGCCGGGCCCGTCGTTCCCCGCCTCCCGCCGCATGATCCCGCCCAGCATCCGGACGATCTCGTCCACCTCGCCGGATTCCGCGAACGACGCCCGCAAGGGGTGGGGAAGGCTCCGGAAGAGCATGGCTCCCGCGCCGGGACCGAACGAGTAGTGCCCGCAGAAGAGGTCGATCACGCCCTCACCCGTTCGGCTGCGGACGGTGGAGAACGCGCCGCCGGGAGTTTCGGACACCCCTTGATCGGGCCCGGATCCGGTCGTGCGGACGCGGTGCGGCGTGCTGCGGGGGAGGAGCACGACGTCGCCCGGCCCGAGTTCGAGGCGCCGGTCGGGGAGCTCCAGCGTGCACGCGCCGTCGAGCAGCAGGTGAAAGGCCGCATCACCCTCACCCCGGGCGGGAATATCCATGACGGTCGCGCCGGCCAGAAGGCAGCGCCTGTCCAGGGTCGCCTGAGTTCTCGCCAGGCGGACGAGGTGACTGATCGAATCCATCATGAGACGCTCGCGAGGAAAAATGAGACTAATACGCCTTGTGAGCTCAATCTTACATACTGAAACTGGAATTATGGACACCACGAACGACACTCTTCACGCGGATCTTCTCGTCATCGGTTTCGGCAAGGGCGGCAAGGCCGTCGCGAAGGCGATGGGCGGCCTCGGCAGGCGCGTGGTGCTCGTCGAACAGTCGGAGCGGATGTACGGGGGCACCTGCCCCAACGTCGGCTGTGTGCCGACGAAGGCGCTGGTCCACCGCGCCGGCAAGCGCCGGGAGAGTGACCCGGCGCGGGAGTGGTACGAGCGCTCCGTCGAGGAGGTGCAGGCACTCACCGCGGTGTTCCGCAGGGGCAACTACGAGGCGCTGAACGGCATCGAGACCGCGACGGTCGTCACCGGCCGGGCCTCGTTCGTCGACCCGCACACCGTCAGCGTCGAGGCGGGCGGCGAACGTCTCACGATCTCCGCCGAGACCATTCTGATCAACACGGGTGCCGAGACGTTCATCCCCGACACCCCCGGTCTGAGGGAGAGCAAGTACACCCTGACCAGCACCGGCCTGATCGAGACGACGCTCCTGCCGGAACGGCTCGCGATCGTGGGCGGCGGGTACATCGGCATCGAGTTCGCCTCGATCTACCGCCGCTTCGGCTCGCGGGTCACCCTGTTCGAAGCCTCCTCGAGGATCCTGGGCCGTGAGGACGACGACGCCGCCGCCGTCGCCGAGGGCATCCTCACGGACGACGGCATCGAGATCGTCAAGGGGGCGCGCGTCACGGAGGTCCGCGACGGCGAGACCGGCGCGACCGTCGTCTACGAGGAGGGCGGGCGGCGCCACACCCTCGAGGCCGACGCCGTCCTCGCCGCCACCGGTCGCGCGCCGGCCACTCGCGGCCTCGGGCTGGACGCCGCCGGGGTCCGCACGACCGGACGCGGGGCGGTCGAGGTCGACGAGCATCTGCGCACGAGCCAGCCGCACATCTACGCCCTCGGCGACGTCCGCGGCGGGCCGCAGCACACCTACCTCTCCCTCGACGACAGCCGCGTCGTCCTCGACCAGCTCGTCGGTGAGGGCCGGCGCTCGGTGTCGGACCGTGTCGCGGTTCCCCGCACCCTGTTCATGACCCCGCCGCTCGCGACCGTCGGCCTCACCGAGAAGGAGGCCAGGGCGGCGGGACACCGCGTGAGGATCGCGAGCAAGCCCGTCGCCGAGATCGTGGCGATGCCCCGCGCGTACATCGTCGAGGAGACCCGCGGGTTCATGAAGTTCGTGATCGACGCCGAGACGGACGAGATCCTCGGGGCCGTCCTGCTCAGCGTCGACGCGCAGGAACTCGTCAACACGGTCGCGCTCGCCATGCGGCACGGCGTCAAGGCGGCCGAGCTCCGCGACGCCGTCTACAACCACCCCACCTCGACCGAGGCGTTCAACGAGGTGCTCGCCACCGTCGTGCGCGCCGACGGGCCGCTCGAACGACCCTCCGGCGGCGGATCCCCGGCCTGTTGAGCGCGAGAACTCCGGCGGGCGAGACAGGGGGTCAGCCGAAGACCTGGCCGGCGCGGCGCTCGTAGGCGCGGCGCCAGGACAGCCGGTAGAGGACCCGCATGACCAAGGGGGCGGTCGCGAGGATGTGCTCGCGGGACCCGGGGTCGGCGGCGTCCAGCGTCCACGCCGCGACCATCGGGAGGTCGCGGCCGTGACCCTTGGTGACCTTCTTCCCCACCTCCTCCCACCACGCCGTGCTCACGTGCTCGGCGATCAGCGGTACGACCTCCGACTCCTCCAGCGCGAGGTGGGTGTGCAGCAGTTCGTGCAGCCGCCGCAGGTCGCCGGCCTGCTCCGCCGCGGGGCGTCTCGCCGCCGACAGCCTGCCGATGACGGCGTCCATCTCCTGGTGGTCGGCCTCCAGCCGGTCCAGGACGGGCTCGGCCTCGGGGGCCAGCGCGCGGAGCAGCGGCCAGATGTCGTCGTCCTCGCCGGAGTGGTGGTGGTGAAGGGCGCGCAGCATGAACGCGGTGTGCTCGTCGATCAGGGCGCGGCGTCTCACGTCGCGCGGATGGCATCCCTCCAGCGCGGTGGCCAGGCGGGCGAAGTCGCGGCGCAGGCCGGCGTGGAAGGCGAGGAAGAGCGCGAGGTCGGGGGCGGGGTCGCCGGGACGGCGCCGGGTGAGGTTCGTCGGGGTTGTCATGCCCTCACCATGCGCGCGTCGTCTTCACGGCCACTTGGCGCGCACTTGGCACCGGCTGCCCCGCGCTCGTTTTCCTCGTACGGCTCCGACCCCGCCCCGCTCGCCCCGGCGGGCGGGAGCGGGCATCGGTTCCGTGAGTTCAGCGGGCCGCGCGTGCCGCCCGCGCGCGCGAGGCCCACCAGGTCAGGCCCGCGCGCTCGCAGCGTTCGGCCGCCGCGTCCAGATGGGCCCGCGCGGCGCCGGGATCCGCGGCGATGAGCCCGAGGAAGTATCCCACCGGACCGGCCGGGAACGTCGCCGCGCCGATCGCCAGCCTGTCCTCGTACGGCAGCAGCCGCGCGTAGGTGGCGTCGCAGGCGGCGCGGTCGCCCGCCGCGAGCTGGGCGAGGCCGCTCACGCACAGGGTCGGGAGTTCGAGGAAGTCCCGGGTCAGGGCCTGCCAGCCGTCGCGGGTCAGCTCGCGGACGGCCGCGGTGTCGCCCCGCGAGGCGGCGACGAGCACCTGGAGCATCTGCCGCTGGGACGGGAAGACGAACGCCTCGACCAGCTCCTCGATCTCCTCGCGCACCGCGGCGACGTCACCGCGGTGCAGGTACCGGGCCATGACGACGGTGTCGAGCGCGATGCGGGTGTGCCAGAGGTTGAGCTGTTCCCCGGCCTCGGCGGCGAGCGCGTACCGGGCGTCGGCGCCGTCGAGGTCGCCGTCGACGAGGCGGCGGGAGCCCGCCCAGATCAGGTGCTGGAACCTCGGCCACGGCAGGTCGAGCCGGTCGATGAGCGTGCGGGCCCGCTCGCCGGCCTGGTCGGCGCCCGCCACGTCGAAGAGCTCCAGCCTGGTGCGTTCCAGGATCAGCCATCCGAGCAGTTCGAATCCGGTCATGCCGAGGCCGACGAGCTCCTCGCCGATGGCGTTGATCTCGTCGAGGTGTTCGGGCAGGTGGACGCCCTGGTAGCGCGCGTTGAGCGTGATCGCCAGCAGCCGCGTGCCGGCCTCTCCCCTGGCGACCAGGCGGCGGGCCATGGCCAGGGCCTCGCGGGTCGCCGTGTCGCACCGGGGGTCGCCGGTGGAGTCGTAACGTTCCACGCCGAGACAGCCGAGCAGGCGGCACCGCAGCACCGAGTCCTCTTCCGGCAGCGCGGCCAGCGTCTCCTCGACGCGCCGCACGATCTGGAGCTCCATGTCGCCGTAGCGGTGGAACTTCCACAGCTGGGGTGCCTCCAGGCTGGTGAGCGCCCTGGCGGTGAGCAGCGGATCGCCGGGGCCGTCGGAGGCGCGTACGGCCTCCGCCCGCGCCTCCCGGGCCCCGTACCCGTCACCGGCGTCCAGGTGGGCCTGGACGAGGTTGAGCAGGATCTCGACGTGTTCCGCCGGGTCGGCGCCCGGCAGGCGGCCGTGGGCGTCGGCGGCCCGCCGCCACCACTGGGCGGCGTCCGCGTAGGCCAGCCGCCCCGAGGCCTGCACGGCCGTGGCGGACGCCCACCGCACCGCGCCGGAACCGGCGCCCGGCCCGGCGGCCAGGGCGTGCCGGGCGAGCGCGGCGAGGTTGGGCCCCGGACGGCGTTCGAGGGCGCGCAACGCGGCCAGGTGGAGCGCGGCCCGGCGCCGGGCCGGGATGTCCCCGTACACGGTCTCGCGGACGAGATCGTGCGTGAAGCGCCCGTCGTCCGACAGCAGCCGCAGGCCGGCGGCCGTGTCCAGGGCCTCGGACGCGTCGTCGCCGGCGATCTCGGCGATGACGAGCGGGTCGGTGCCGTCGCCGACCACGGCGACGGCCTCGATGACGGCCCGGTGGGCGGCGGGCAGCCGGATGAGCCGCCGGCGCAGCACGTCGGCCAGCCCCTCGGGGACGGCCTTCAGGGCCCGCCCGATGCCGATGTCCTCGGCCAGGCGCAGCGTCTCCCGGATGAACAGCGGGTTGCCCCGGGTGCGTTCGGTCAGCGCCGCGAGCTTGCCCGGGCCACCGGAGTCACCGAGCCCGGCGGATCCCGCGAGTTCCGCCACGGCGCCGGGGTCCAGCCCCGTGAGCGGCAGCCGGAGCGCGTTGTGGCGGCTCAGCATGCCCAGCGTGTCGTACATCTCCGCCGGGCCCTCTCCCGAGCGCGTCGTGATGACGACGCCGACCCCGTCCCTGAGCAGGACCGCCAGATCGGACAGCAGGCCGAGCGACGCGGAGTCCGCCCACTGCAGGTCGTCGATCACCACGAGCACGGGCCGGTCGCGCGCGGCCAGGCCGAGGTAGGCCGCCGTGGCCCGGTGCAGCCGGAACCTGGCCTCCCCGGTCTCGGCCGGCCGCTCGGGGGCCGCGCCGGGTACGCCGTCCCCGAGCAGGACGCGCAGCGAGCCCGTCCCCTCCTCCCCGGGCGGGACCTCGGCGCTCAGCCGCTGGACCACCTGCCGCCACGGCCACAGCGCGGGCGCGCCCGAGGTCTCGTGGCAGCGTCCCCAGGCCACCCGCCACCCCGCCGCCGACCGGCCGTCCGCGAACGCCTCGGCCAGCCAGGTCTTGCCGATGCCCGGCTCGCCGGAGACGACGGCGATGCCGGGACGGCCGCGCTCGACCTCCAGGGCCAGGTCGCGAAGGCGTTCGAGCTGGGCCGTCCTGCCCACGACCAGCCGTGCGGGAGGGGCTGCCTGCGGCGGAGGAGGTGCGGGCGCGGGGGAGATGGGGGAGACGGGGACCGGGGCGGGGGTCAGCGCGGGATCCTGCGCGAGGATCGACGCCTCCAGGCGCTGGAGGCCGGGTCCGGGGTCGAGGCCGAGCTCCTCGGCCAGGTGCGCCCGCGCCGACCGCAGCGCCTTCAGCGCCTCGGCCTGCCGCCCGAGCCGGTACAGCGCGAGGGCGAGAAGCTCCCACAGCCCCTCCCGCAGCGGGCTGGCCCGCACGAGCGTCTCCAGCTCGCCCACGACGTGGGGACGTCCCTCGTCGAGCAGGCGCGCCAGGTGCCGCTCCCTCGTCGAGAGATGCGCCTCCCGTAGCCGCTCGATCTCCGGGCGCAGCCAGCCGGCGTCCTCGAACTCCTCGTACGGCGTCCCGCGCCACAGCCGCAGCGCCTCCTCGTAGGCGCCCGCCTCGGCCAGGCGGGTGAACGTCTCGGCGTCCACCTCGTGCGCCCCGAGCGCGTACCCGGGCGGGCGGTTCAGCAGCACCGCGGACGGCGTGCGCGGCGCCCGGCCGGGTTCGAGGATCCGCCGGAGGTTGGAGACGTAGCTGTGCAGCGTTCCCAGCGCGCGGGCGGGCTGGTCCTCGCCGTACAGGGTGTCCAGGAGCACGTCCACCGACACCGTGGCGCCCCGCGCGAAGATCAACCTCGCGAGCAGCAGCCGGGGGCGCGGCCCGCCCAGATCGACCGGCTCTCCGTCGACGTACGCTTCGAGCTGCCCGAGAACACGGAAGATGACCGCCACGCGGGGATTATGTCATCGCACGGAATCCCTGACCATCAACGCGAAAACCCCGATATTTCCGGGCTTTTCACCATCTGGCGAGCCCGGTTCCCGGGCGTGCACGGCGCGTGGTGACGAGGCGGCACGGCGACGCGGTGGCGCGGTGACACGGTGGCGTGATGGCGTGATGACGAGGCGGCACGGTGGCGCGGTGACGAAGCGGCGTGGTGACGTGGTGACGAGGCGGCGCGGTGACGAAGCGGCACGGTGGTGCGGTGGCGCGGTCAGGGTTTGCGCGCGACGCCGCCGGCGCAGGCCACCTCGGGAACCTCGCCCCAGGGCGCGGGGTCGGGCCGCCACCGCTGCACCGGCACGACACCCGGCTCCAGCAGCGTCAGGCCGTCGAAGTAGCGGGTGATGAGCTCCGGGCTGCGCGGCGTGTAGGCGACCACGCCGCTCCCCGAGTTGTGGCGCCGCATAGCCTCGACGTACGCGGGGTCGGTGTCGACGCCGTCGTAGAGCGCCAGGTAGCTGCCCGAGGGCAGGTCCCGCATCAACCGGCGCACGATCGAGAGCGCCTCGTCGTGGTCGGCGATCAGGCCCATGATGCCCATCAGCATCAGCGCGGTGGGCTTGCCGAAGTCCAGCGTCTTCGCGGCCGCCCGCAGGATGTGCTCGGGGTCGCGCACGTCCGACTCGATGTAGTCGGTGGCGCCCTCGGGCGTGCTGGTGAGCAGCGCGCGGGCGTGCACCAGCACCAGGGGGTCGTTGTCCACGTAGACGACGCGCGAGTCCGGCGCCACCCGCTGGGCGACCTCGTGGGTGTTGTCGACGGTGGGCAGCCCGGTGCCGATGTCCAGGAACTGGCGGATGCCCACCTCACCGGCCAGGTGACGCACCACGCGGGCGAGCATGTACCGGGAGTGGCGGGCGACGTCGACCATGCCGGGGAAGACGGCGGACACCCTCTCGCCCGCCTCGCGGTCGACGGCGAAGTTGTCCTTCCCGCCCAGCAGGTAGTTCCAGATGCGGGCCGAGTGCGGCACCTCGGCGTCGATCCGTTCCATCCCGGGCCGCCGCGCGTCCTCCGGCGAACGGGATGACGGGTTCGAGACGGTCGGCTCATCGGCCATTGGGGGAATCTCCTGCCTTCTGGTGTCCTCCAGGGAGATTACGCCCATCCACGCGCCCTGACCCCGAATCATATGATCTTGGTTCCAGGATGGTCGTCGCGCGCAGAGCTAATTGGGGCGAATGGGATACTACGGACATGACTGACGCTGTGAAGGGCCCGGCTAGTTACTTCCCCTCGATCGAGAAGAAGTACGGCCGCCCGATCGCCGAGTGGAAGGAGCTCATCCGCTCCTCACCCCTGACCAAGCACATGGAGCTCGTCTCCTGGCTCAAGACCGAGCACGGCCTGGGACACGGCCACGCCAACGCCCTCGTCGCGCACACCCTCGCCGAGGCCGACGGCACGTGAGCCGTCCCGGGTGCGCGGGGGATCCGGCCGGCTGACTCCGAAGGGGCCCGCGAGGAGGACCGGCGATCACCGGCCCCTCTCACCGGTCTCGGTGAACCCGCTCCGCCAGGAAGTCCTCCCAGGTCCGCCTGCCCACGGCGGCACCCTCAAGGGACAGGTTCTCGCCGGCCCGGTACGCACGGCCAGCCTTTCCCGGTATCCGGACCGGCATTGTCAACCGGCGCCCGCCGCGCGCCCGCAGGTATCCGCCGCTCAGCTCGGCCATCCCGTACACCTTCGGTCCCGCCAGGTCGGGTACCAGGCCGGACGGCTCGCCGAGCGTCAGTTCCACGAGCCGGGCCGCCACCTCGCGCGCGTCGACCGGCTGGAAGCGCAGGCCGCCCGGGACCGGTATCACCGGCAGCCTCGCCATCCGCCGCACCACGTTCAGGACCAGGTCGTGGAACTGGGCGGCACGCAGCGTCGTCCACGGCAGGCCGGAGCCGGCCACGGCCCGCTCCGCGCCCAGCTTGGACCTGAAGTAGCCCAGCGGGACCCGGTCCGCTCCGATGACCGAGATGTACACCAGATGCCGCACCCCGGCCCGCGACGCGGCCCGCACCAGGTTCCGGGTCGCCTCGTCGTCGCCCCTGGGACCACCCGCGAGGTGCAGGACGGTCTGCGCCCCCTCCACCGCGGGCCCTACCCCCTCGTCCTTGAGCAGGTCACCGGTCACGTACTCGACGCCGTCCCCGGGTTCGTGGCCGCGCCTGCTGAGCACCCGCACCGTGCGGCCGGCGTCTCGCAGGAGCGGCACGACGAGGCGCCCGAGCGTGCCCGTGCCGCCGGTGAGCAGGATGGATGACGTCATGGTCTCTCCAGGTTCGTTTCCGGTGGGGAACCGGTCCTCCGGTCACATCGGCCGGGTCTCGCGGGTCTACCGTTACGACACTTCGCGAGGAAGGAATGTGACGGGTGGACGAGCGCGAATGGCTGACGGAGCGTTTCGAGGAGCACCGGCCCCGTCTGCGGGCGGTCGCCTACCGGATGCTCGGCTCGGTGAGCGAGGCCGACGACGCCGTCCAGGACGCCTGGCTGCGGCTCGGCCGCGCCGGCGCCGGCGGCGTGGAGAACCTCGGCGCGTGGCTGACGACGGTGGTGGCGCGCGTGTGCCTGAACGTGCTGCGCTCGCGCGAACAGCGGCGCGAGGACCCTCTCGAGACGCGCGTGCCCGACCCGATCGTCGGCAGGGAGGACGGGGGAGACCCCGAGCACGAGGCGTTGCTGGCCGACTCGGTCGGGCTGGCACTGCTGGTGGTGCTGGAGACCCTGTCGCCGGCCGAACGGCTCGCGTTCGTGCTGCACGACATGTTCGCGGTGCCGTTCGAGGAGATCGCCCCGATGGTCGGGCGCTCCCCGGCCGCGGCGAGGCAGCTCGCGAGCCGCGCGCGCCGCCGGGTGCGGGGGCAGGCCCCGGTTCCCGACCCCGATCTCGCCCGCCAGCGTGAGGTCGTCGACGCGTTCTTCGCCGCCGCTCGTGACGGTGACCTCGACGCGCTCGTCGCCGTACTCGATCCCGGCGTCGTGCTCCGGTCCGACGGCGGCGGCGCGCGGGCCCGCCACACGGTCGTGATCACCGGTGCGCGGACCGTGGCCGAGCAGGCGCTCGTCTTCGGACGGCTCTCCCCGTTCGCGCGCCCGGCGCTGGTCAACGGAGTCGCCGGGGCCGTCGTCGCGCACGGGCGGCCGTTGGCCGTCATGGCCTTCAGCGTCACGGGCGGCAGGATCCTCGCCATCGACGTGCTGTCCGACCCAGACCGGCTGGACCGGCTCGATCTGGCGCCCCCGGCCGAGGGCGACGACGCTAAGGCTTCCGCCCCGTGACCGATGCGTGCAGGGCCGAGCGGGCGGCCAGCACGGCGGGGTGCCCTCCGGTGCCTCGCCGGTAGGCCAGGCGAGTTCTCCGCCGGGTCGGCAGTGCCGTCAACACGACGTCCGGCGAAGGTGCGAGCACGCCGAGCTCCGGGATGAGCGCGACGCCCTGGCCTGCGGCGACAAGGGCGAGAACGGTGCCGAAGTCGTCGGCGTGGTGACGGATCCGGGGGGTGAACCCCGTCGCCTGGCAGGCGCGGACGGTCATCGTGTGGCAGAGCGTGCCGGGGGTGCCGACGATCCAGGACGCTTCGCGGCGGGCCTCCAGCGGCTCGCCGGTCAGGGCGGCCAGATAGACGGTCTCCTCCAGCAGCGGTTCGGTGTCCAGGGCCGGATCGGGTTCGGCGGGCACGTAGTCGTACTCCTGGAGCAGCGCGACGTCCAGGGTCTCGGCGCGCAGGGCGGCCGGGACGGTCGCCGGATCCAGTTCGGTCACCATCAGCTCCAGCCCGGGATGGTCGCGGCTCAGCGAGACGAGGGCCGGGGACAGAATCGTCCGGACGGCCGTCGGGAAGGCCCCGATGCGAAGCGTCCCGGTGAGCTCGACGTGGGAGGAGGCGAGATCGGCCGTGGCGCGCTCCAGCACCGCGAGGATCGTCTCGGTGTGCTGGACCAGGGTGAGCGCGGCGGGTGTCAGCGCGACGCGACGGCCGGTTCGCTCAAGCAGGGGCACCCCCGCCTCGCGCTCCAGCGCGGCCAGCTGCTGGGAGACGGCCGAGGGTGTGTAGGCGAGGGCTTCGGCGACGGAGGCGATCGTCGTACGGTGGGCCAGTTCGCGGAGCAGCCGCAGTTTGCGCACGTCGAGCATAAGACCAGCTTATGCTCGAATGAAGAAACGTGAACTGGACCTGAAGTATCGCCGCTCGCCAAGCTGGGACTCATGGCACTCACCGGTCTTTTCGTCCCGCTCATCACACCGTTCACCCCCGGTGGCGATCTCGCCGCCGAAGCGCTGGAGGGCCTGGCCCACTCGGTTCTCGACGACGGTGCGGCCGGGATCGTCGCACTGGGTACGACCGCCGAGAGCGCGGTCCTGACACTCGAGGAGCGTCGCCGGGTTCTGGAGGTCTGCGCCCGCGTCTGCGGGGAACGCGACGCCCATCTGATCGCCGGAGCCGGCTCCAACTCCACGGCCGACTCGATCGCGGCACTCGCCGCCCTCGGCTCCCAGGTCACCGCCGCCCTCACCGTCGTTCCCTACTACACCCGCCCGTCCGAGGAGGGGGTGCTCGCCCACTTCCGCCATCTGGCCGCCGCCAGCCCGGTACCGCTGATCATCTACAACGTCCCCCACCGCACCGGCCGGATCCTCGGCGCGGAAACCCTGCGCCGGCTCGCCCAGCTGCCGAATGTCATCGGCTTCAAGCATGCGGTCGGCGGCATCGACGACATCACGATCGCCCTGATGAACACGCTCCCGTCCGGCGTCGCGGTCCTGGCAGGCGACGACCTCCACGCCGCTCCGCTGCTGGCGCTGGGCGCTCACGGCGCAATCCTCGCCTCCGCCCACCTGGAGACGGCATCCTTCGCCGCCCTCGTCGACACCTGGCGCGACGGCCCGATCGGCAGGGCCCGTCTCATCGGCCACCGCCTCGCCGCCCTGACCTTCGCACTGTTCGCCGAGCCCAATCCCGTCGTCATCAAGGCGGTTCTCGCGGCCCAGGGCCGCATCCCCTGTCCGGCCGTCCGCCTGCCCCTGGTCCCCGCGAGCGATACCGCGACCTCGGCGGCGCTTCAGGCCCTCGAATCCCTGGAACCAGCTGCCTGAGGGCTCTGGCGGACCTGCTTCAGGGTGAACCCCCGCCGACCTGTGACTCCGGGCGGACCGCGCGCAGGGCCGAGCGCACGATCTCCTCCAGATGCTCGCCGTGCGCGCCGCGCCAGTAGATCTGGCCGCACTCCGAGCAGCGGCCGTAGACGTCGTAGGAGCGCCTGGTCCCGGTCTCCAGCAGCAGGTCGATCTCGGCCTTGTCGACGGGGGCCAGCTCCCCGTTGCAGGCCGTGCAGCGGGTCCACGGCCGCAGCGGTGGCGCGAACCGCTCCAGCAGGTCGCGGAGCTGGTCGTCCGCCTTGGTGCCTCGTACGTAGGCGCCGAACCAGAGCGCCCGGCGGCACAGCAGGCCGTGGTCCTGGGTGAGCAGCACGCGGCGTTCGCTGTTCGCCTCGACGACGAGCGAGGGGTCGTCCATGTCGTTGTGGTAGGTCGCGTCCAGGCCCAGCAGCCGGAGCCGTCGCGCGAGGGTGCCCAGGTGGACGTCGAGCAGGAACCGGGGCGCGTCCTGTCCCGGTTCGAGGGGCACCGGCTGGGGGCGGGGCACGGGGTGAACGTGGACCACGTCACCGGCGGCGGGCTGGTAGGACCTGCCGACCTCAACGCCCTCGACGGTCAGCGGCCCCACCTCGGGCAGCGGGACGCCGAGCGACTCCACCACATGGCCCAGCGTCGACGTCCCGTCGGGTGCCACCCGCTGCCACTCACGCCGCCGCCGCGCGGGCAGGAACAGCAGCAACTCGGTGGCGATATGCAGGCTGACATCGAATTCTTCGCTCACGGCGTCAGCATGCCATCCACCCCAGGCGCCCCGACACGCATTGAACGACGGCTCGCGAGGCCGCCCGGACACGGGTAGAGACCCGGAACGGCCGGATACGCGCGGTATGAGGGCGGTATGAGAACGGTCTATGCTCCGTACTCCGTGTGCTGCGGCCCATCGAGCACGACGACGAACGGACGCCGGTGACATACACACTCCAGGAAATCGGGACGAACGGGTTGCGTGCGCTGCCCGGAGAGCCGGCGGCGGCATGAGCGGCGTCGGGAGGTGGAGCCTCGGTGCCGGCGTCGTGCTCATGGTCGTGGCCGTGCTGTGCTCGGTGCTGGAACTGATCCCGGTCGCGGTGATCACCGGCGTCCTGGGCCTGGTCGCGCTCGGCATGGCGGCGTACGACGTGATCTACGAATGGCTGAGCCGGGCCGAACTGCGCCGCCGGGGGGAAAGGGCCCGCCGGGCGCGTGAAGGCCGCCAGGGCCGCTGAACCGGGGGCGTCGTGGCCCTCGCAGGCTGGTACAAATGCGGCATGAGCGAATTCGTCCGGCATCCTCCGCAGCCGAACGTGCCGTCGGCTCGGCGTGCCCGCAGCCGGACGTACCGCGTGTGGGCCCACGTGCTCCTGTGGACGCCGATCGCGCTCACGGTGACCGGTGTCGTCCTCGGCCTGGGGATGTTCGCGGCCGCCGACGCCGACCCGGCGCACGCTTCGTCCGCGCTCGGCTATCTCGGCCTCGTCGTGTGGGGCGGCCTCGCGATCCTGTCACCGGTCCTGCTCGGGTCGTTCGTCGCCGGGCTGGTCATGCTGATCCGCGCGCGCGGCTGAGGCGCGTCGAGGCGGGACGCGGCCCCGCCTCGACGCGCCTCAGGCCGGCGGCCTCGGCCCTGTGGCCCGGACGGGAGAGGACGGGACGACGTGACGCGACGTCCCGCGCTCCGGAGAGCTCCTCCCTCCGCGCCTACCGGGCGGTGCCCTTCCCCAGGTAGGCGCGCAGGTGCCGGGCGGTGAGGGTGTCGCCCTCCGAGACGAGGTCGGCCGGGGTGCCGGTGAAGACGATCCGGCCGCCGTCGTGCCCGGCTCCCGGGCCGAGGTCGACGATCCAGTCGGCGTGGGCCATCACGGCCTGGTGGTGCTCGATGACGACGACCGTGTTGCCGTCGTCGACGAGCCGGTCCAGCAGGGCGAGCAGCTGGTCCACGTCGGCCAGGTGCAGGCCGGTGGTCGGCTCGTCCAGCACGTACGTCGTGGCCTTCTCCGCCATCCGGATGGCGAGCTTGAGCCGCTGGCGCTCGCCGCCGGACAGGGTGGTGAGCGGCTGGCCCAGGCCGAGGTAGCCCAGGCCCACGTCGGCGAGCCGGTCGAGGACGGCCCGCGCCGCGCCGAAGCTCGCCCCCGAACCCGAGCCGGGAGCGAAGAAGTCGCGGGCCTCGGTCACCGACATGCCCAGCACCTCGCTGATGTCCTTGCCGCGCAGCTTGTGGGTGAGCACCTCGGGCGTGAAGCGCCTGCCCTCGCACTGCTCGCACACCGACGCCACCCCGGCCATCATGGCGAGGTCGGTGTAGACCAGGCCGATGCCCTTGCAGTTGGGGCAGGCGCCCTCGGAGTTCGCGCTGAACAGGGCCGCCTTGACCCCGTTGGTCTTGGCGAAGGCGGTGCGGATCGGGTCGAGCAGCCCGGTGTAGGTGGCCGGGTTGCTGCGGCGGGACCCGCGGATCGCGGTCTGGTCGACCACGGCGACGCCCTCCCTGCGGGGGAGCGAGCCGTGGATCAGCGAGCTCTTGCCGGACCCGGCGACGCCGGTGACGACGGTGAGCACGCCCAGCGGGATGTCGACGCTCACGTCCTTGAGGTTGTGCAGGGTGGCGCCCGTGATCGACAGCTGCCCGCGCGGGGTCCGCACCCTCTCGCGCAGCCGGGCCCGGTGGCCCAGGTGGCGGCCCGTCAGGGAGTCCGAGCGCCGCAGCCCGGCCACGTCACCGGTGAAGCACACCCGTCCGCCGGACGAGCCCGCCCCCGGGCCCAGGTCGACCACGTGGTCGGCGATCTCGATCGTCTCCGGCTTGTGCTCGACGACCAGGACCGTGTTGCCCTTGTCGCGCAGGAGCAGCAGCAGGTTGTTCATCCGCTCGATGTCGTGCGGGTGCAGCCCCACCGTGGGCTCGTCGAAGACGTAGGTGACGTCGGTCAGGCTGGAGCCGAGGTGGCGGACCATCTTCACCCGCTGGGCCTCGCCCCCGGACAGCGTGGACGACTCGCGGTCCAGGCTCAGGTAGCCCAGGCCGATCTCGACCAGCGACTCCAGCGTGTCGCGCAGGGTGGCGACCAGCGGCCCCACCGACGCGTCCTCGATGCCCCGGACGAACTCGGCCAGGTCGCTGATCTGCATGGCCGCGCAGTCGGCGATGTTGCGGCCGTCGATCTTCGAGCCCAGCGCGGCGGGGTTGAGCCTGCTGCCGCCGCACGCGCGGCAGCTCGTGAACGTCACGGCCCGGTCCACGAACGCCCGGATGTGGGGCTGCATCGACTCCCGGTCCTTGACGAGATAGAGCCGCCGTACCTTGACCAGGAGCCCCTCGTAGGTGGTGTTCATCGTGCCGATTTTGATTTTGGTGGCGGGTTTGTGCAGGAAGTCCTCCCACTGGGCCGGGGTGTAGTCCCTCAGCTTGACGTCGGGGTCGAAGAACCCGGAGTTGGCCAGGCCCTGCCAGTACCACGAGTCCACGGTGAAGTTGGGGACGGTGATCGCGCCCTCGTTGAGCGAGCGGTCGACGTCGACGAGCTGGGAGACGTCGACGTCCGACACCCGGCCGAGCCCTTCGCACTCCGGGCACATGCCCTCGGCGCTGTTGAAGCTGAAGGCGCTGGAGGTGCCGACGTGGGGGGTGCCGATCCGGCTGAAGACGATCCGCAGCATCGTCTGCGCGTCGGTCGCCGTGCCGACCGTGGAGCGGGAGTTGGCGCCCATCCGCTCCTGGTCGACGACGATCGCCGCGCTCAGGTTGCGCAGGGCGTCGACGTCTGGACGTCCCTGGCTCTGCATGAACGACTGGATGAAGGCCGTGTAGGTCTCGTTGATCAGGCGCTGCGACTCCGCGGCGATGGTGCCGAAGACGAGGGAGGACTTCCCCGACCCGGAGACCCCGGTGAAGACGGTGAGCCGCCGCTTGGGAATGTCCAGCGAGATGTCTGCCAGGTTGTTCTCCCTGGCGCCGCGGACCTCGATCACGTCGTGGCTGTCCGCGGCGGCCCGGCCGTGCCGCGGCCCGCGATCGCGGGCCGGTGTGGCGGGTGGGAACACGAACCTTCTCACTTGATATCCTTATGCTGTAAAGAGTTGGCCCGGTAAAGTTAGTTTATGCCGTAAGGAGTTGCAAGTGGTCGTCTTCGCCGGACAGGGCGACGCGCGCCGTTCGATGGCGTTGCTGTGGCGCACCACGAGGTCGAAGGACACGCGTCCCGGGCCCAAGCCCGGACTGAGCGTGGACCTGATCGTGGACGCGGCCATCGCCGTCGCCGACGCGGAGGGGATGGCCGCGCTCTCCATGCGCGCGGTGGGCGAGCGGCTCGGGCGCACGGCCATGGCCCTCTACACCTACGTCCCGAGCAAGAGCGAGCTGGTCGACCTGATGTACGACCGGGCCCTCGCCGAGCTGTCCACCCGCCACGACCTGACCGGCGGCTGGCGGGCCGCGGTGACCTCCTGGGCCCGGGAGGCGTGGGAGTTCTACGTACGGCACCCGTGGGTTCTGCAGGTGTCGCAGGCGCGCCCCGTGCTGGGCCCCAACGAGTACGTCATGATCGAGGAGGCGCTGCGGATCCTCCGCGAGACCGGGCTGAAGGCCGGGGAGCTGCGCTACGTCGTCGGGACGCTGTTCTACTTCGTGCGCGGGGCGGCGCAGACGGTCGCGGAGTCACGGCAGGCCCCGGCGGAGACCGGGATGTCGGACGAGGAGTGGTGGTACGCCCGCTCGGCCCTGCTGACGGAGGTCGCGCCCGACTTCGCCGAGCGGTTCCCGACGACGGCCTGGCTCGCCGGCGAGGGCGCCTACGACTCCCGGGACGAGAGCCTCCCCTACATGGAGCAGGAGGGCCGAGACACCTTCGCCGCCGGGCTCGCCATCCTCCTGGACGGGATCGAGGCGACGGTGAGCAGGGCCGGCGCCTGAGGCGTTCACGACATCCGGCGTCTCCAGAGCACGCGCCCTATCAGGTAGCCGGGGCCGAGCAGGACGAGGAGGGCGGACGTGCCGAGGAGCAGCGGGCCGAGGGCGTCGAAGTGGCCCGGCCTGTGCACCTTGAGCTCGTGACCCGCGTCCAGGGCCGGCACCCGGTCCCCCGCGGACAGCTCCGGCGTCTCGTAGCCGTAGATCCAGACCTCCCGCGAGCCCGGCGGGCCGCCGCCGGGAAGGTGGTCGCCGGGAGGGTGGTCGCCGGGAAGGTAGGAGCCCCACCAGCGGCAGGGGCCGCGGCCCTGGCACCTCGTCTCCTCGGCGGTGAAGACGCCCATGGTGCCCTCGCGTTTGGCGGCGCGTATCTCCAGCAGGGCGCCGTCGAAGGTCGTCACTCCGAGGAGCGTAGCCAGCAGCAGCGCCGGCGGCAGCAGGACCACGATCAGGATCACCAGGCAGCCCGCGCCGCAGCCGTTCCGCTCCTCCATGCCGCAGGCTCCCGTCCGTGCCGGTGGTGAAAGCCCCTGGTTCGAGAACGGGCGGGAGGGGCCCCGGGTTCCGCTCCGCGGGGCGCCGGCCGTCTGGCCGGTGGGCGTCTCGGGGGCCGGGCCTAATCGGGCCGCCTCGGGGCAGGAACACCTCATGAAAAAGTTCTTCAAGATCGTGGTGGGACGCTGGCTGGCCCGTACCCCGTGGGGGATGGCGATCCTGGGCGTGGGCTGGTTCCTGGGGCGGCGGCGCAGGCAGCGTGAGCAGGAGCAGGCCGGGCGCGCCGGCGGGCGAGGGTACGTGACGCGGGGGAGCGGACGCCCGCCCCGCTCCGGCCGGCGCTGAACCCCGCCCTCCCAGGAGGGGCGGCGCCGCTCGTGCCGGAGCCCTCGGAGGAGGTCAACCGCCCTCTCACGGAAGAGGCGAGGGGGCGGCCGGGGCGTCAGCGGAGCTCGTCCGCGATCCGCGCGCGGATCTCGTCCGGCAGTCCCTCGTAGGCGGCCAGCCGCGTCAGGGCGGCGCGGCTCTCGGGGACGGCTCCGGTGTGGCGCAGTGCCCACACCGCCTTCTCGACGGCCATCCCCCGCCGCGCGTACAGCTCCGCGAGGTCCATGAGCCAGGGCGTGAGCGCCTTCTCGTCATCGACCATCAGGCCGCACCAGCTCAGGGTCTGCCCGGCGATCCAGGCGGTGATCCGCCGGGTCCAGATCTCCTCGAAGTCCGTGGTGTCGACGCCGCGGCGGGCGCACTCGGCCCTGGCGGCGGCCATGCGCCCGGCCGTGACGTGCCGGGCGTAGGGCATGTGCCCGCGCAGAACGGCCCGGACCCCGGTCCACTCGGGATGCCCGCCGTCCTCACCGTCCCCGCTCTCCCAGACGACCGGCTCCTCCGGCGGCTCGGGCGAGGCGAGCGCGGCCCGGGGCAGGCACGCTTCGAGCACGGCCCGCGCGTAGGCCAGGCTCTCCTCGTCCTCCTCCGTCTCCGGTGGCCAGACGAAGCCCGAGCCCCAGGAGAACGGGTAGGCCCGGACCACGTCCGGCAGCAGCGGCGTCTCCTCCGAGATCATGTGACTCCCCTGGTAGTGCACGGTCGCGAGTCGCGGAGAGCCGGCCGGCGTCGCGGTCAGTCCGGAGGGCGAGGTGGTTCGAGCATGGGGACGAGGAACTGCCGGGCCACCGCGGCCAGTCGCTCGTCGTCGTCGAGGTCGACGACCTGGCTGGGGATCGTCAGGAAGGACGTGGAGATCCGGACCATCAGCTCGGCCACGAGGTCGGCGTCCAGGTCGCCGGAGACGTGCCCCGCGTGCTGCTCGCGGCGGAGCTGGCCGGCGACGAACCGGCGTACGGTGGCGAGGGTCCGCCCGTCATCGGTGATCATGGCGGGTACGAGCAGGTCGGGTTCGGCGGCGATCAGGCCGCCGATGAGCGGGTTGCCGCGGATGGCGCGCAGCGAGCTCACGAAGCCCAGGACGACGCGGTCGGCGGCCGTGCCCGCCTGCTCGATGTCGACGAGGAACCGGTCGAAGTAGCGGCGGAACTCGCGCCGCACCACGTGTTCGACCAGCACGTCCTTGGTGGCGAAGCGCCGGTAGACGGTGATCCGCGAGACCTGGGCCCGCCGGGCGACGTCCTCCATGGTGGAGCGGCGGACGCCCATCCGGCAGAACTGCTCGTAGGCGGCGTCCAGGATGCGCGCGCGGGTCTCGTCCTGGTCGCCGACCCGCGCGACGGCGTCACCGTAGGCACGCTCCAGCAACGACGTCGAGTCCGACGGGGTCATGAGTGCGGACAGCGCTGATTCCACGACCACCTCCTGCGAATGATTGTGCCCCAGTCTTGTGACCCCCCTCACACTGTGCTTTCATCGTGGTGATACGGGGATGCGCCACATGTTTCATTGTATCAGCAGAGGGAGGACGGCATGGACAACCCCAGCAGGCGCAAGGTGCTCATGGCGGGAGGGGCGCTGGGCGCCTTCGGCGCGCTGAGCGTCGCCACCCCCGCCTGGACGTGGTCGGCCAAGGGTTCGGTGGCGGGCACCGGCCTCGGCACCGACCCGCGATGGGTCTGGGACGAGGAGGCCGACCCGCTGGTCGCCTCACTGCTCGACCGGGGCGACGTGCCCAGGGTCAACGAGCTGTTACGCACCTGGACGAAGAACGGCCAGCCGTTACCGGCCGGCCTCCCCGCGGACCTGCGCGACTTCATGGAACAGGCCCGCCGGCTGCCCGCCTGGGCCGACCACGGCAAGCTCGCCACCGCGTTCAGGTTCAACGAGAAGCGGGGGCTCTACCTCGGAGTGCTGTACGGCCTGGCCAGCGGCATGATGAGCACCGTCATCCCCAAGGAGGCGCGCGCGGTCTACCACTCCCAGGGCGGCGCGGACATGAAGGACCGCATCTCCAAGACCGCCAAGCTGGGCTACGACATCGGCACCCGCAACGCCTATGCGCCCGACGGCGAGATGATCGTGACCTGCGTCAAGACCCGGCTCGTCCACGCGGCCGTGCGGCACCTGCTGCCGCGGTCGCCGCACTGGTCGCAGGTGGCCGAGGAGGAGATCCCGATCAGCCAGCGGGACATGATGGTCACCTGGCACAGTCTGCCCACGACCGTCATGCAGAAGCTGGTCGAGTGGAGGGTGCCGATCCCCGCGGCCGAGTCGGAGGCGTTCCTGCACTCGTGGCAGCTGGGCGCGCACATGCTCGGCATCAAGGACGAGTACATCCCCGCGTCCTGGGCCGAGGCCAACGCCCAGGCCGAGCAGGTGCTGGACCCGGTGCTGGCACCGACCCCGGAGGGCATCGCCCTGGCCGACATCCTCCTCAAGCTGGGCACCCCGGTCGACGCCGGCATCCTCAGCAAGCCCATCCTCGGCTCGTTCACGCGCTTCATGCTCGGCGACCAGATCGCCGGCTGGCTGCGGATTCCCCGGGAGCCGGTCTGGGACCCGCTGCTGCGGGTGTCGTGGAGGCCCTTCGTCGCCGTCCGCGAGGGACTGCTGCCCTTCCCGCTGGCGCCGCAGTCGTACTGGCTGTTCGACGAGTTCCTGCGCAAGGCGGCCCTGCTCTTCCTGTCCGAGGCGCGGCCGATCAGCATCGAGATCCCCGACACCAACCGCCCGTCCTGAGAGGGGTTCCGCGCATGGCGGAGTTGAGCAGACGCAAGATGTTGATCTCGGGCGGGACGCTCGGGGCCCTGGGAGCGCTCGGAATGTCCTCCCCGGCGCACGCCACGCCCTGGACCTGGGCGCCGAGGGGCTCGGTCGCCGGTTACGGCGCCGGCGCCGACCCGAGGTGGGTGTGGGACGAGGAGGCCGACCCGCTGGTCGCCTCGCTGATCGACCGCGGGGCCGTACCCGAGGTCAACCGGCTCCTGTGGGACTGGACGAGAAACGACCAGCCCTTGCCGGCCGGGCTCCCCGCGGACCTGCGCGACTTCATGGAACAGGCCCGTCAGCTGCCCTCCTGGGCCGACCGCGGGAAGCTGGAGACGGCGGCCCGGTTCAACAAGTCCAGGGGCATCTACCTCAACCTGCTCAACGGCCTGGGCGGCGGCATGCTGAGCACCGCGATCCCCAAGGAGGCCCGCGCCGTCTACTACTCCAAGGGCGGCGCGGACATGGAGGACCGCGTCGCCAAGACCAGCATCCTGGGATTCGCCGTCGGAGCCTTGAACGCCTACCGGCCCGACGGCGCGTGTATCGTCGAGGCGGTGAAGACCCGGCTGGTACACGCCGCCGTGCGGCACCTGCTGCAGCAGTCTCCGCACTGGAGTGGCGGCGTCCCGATCAGTCAAGAGGACATGCTGGTCACCTGGCACACCCTGCCGACGTACGCCATGCGCAGGATGCGCGAGTGGAGGGTCCGGATCCCGGCCGCCGACGCCGAGGCCTACCTGCACGTGTGGCAGGTGACCGCGCACATGCTCGGCATCGACGACGAGTACATCCCCGCCACCTGGGACGCGGCCGACGCCCAGTCGGACCAGATCCTGCCGCGCAACATGGGGCCGACCCCCGAGGGCGTGATTCTCACCGACATCTTGCTGGGCCAGCTGGCCGAGCAGACCAGCCCCGCCGGCGTGAGCAGGCCCCTGGTCAACGCGTTCGCCCGCTACCTGGTCGGCGACCAGGTGGCCGACTGGGACGACATCGGGCGCGAGCCGGTGTGGGGCCCGCTGGTCTCCACCGCCTGGCCGACCCTGGTGAGATTCCGCGAGGGTCTCGTCCCGCTCCCGCTGGTGCCCGAGACCGCCTGGCTCATCGACGAGGCCGCGCGCAGATACATCATGTTCTATCTCACCAAGGGCAAGGAGACCAAGATCGAGATTCCGACGACCAATCGTCCCGGCTGATGGCGGGCATCGGACGGCGGCGGTTCCTGGGGTACGTGATGGCGGCCCCGACCCTGGTGGCCGCCGCCGAACTCGGACCGGCGCCGGCCGCGGAGGCCGGACAGCCGAGCGCCGGGGCCGGGCAGCTGCTCGACCTCAACGACCTGATGACCGCGGCGGCGCTGCCGACCTCCGGCCTGATCAGGGTCGAGGTCAACCCGGACGGCACCGTCTCGTTCGCCCTGCCGCGGGCCGAGGTGGGGCAGGGCATCACCACCTCGACGGCCATGCTGATCGCCGAGGAGCTGTCCCTGCCCCTCGACCGGATCCGCGTCACGCTGGCCGACGCCCGGCCCGAGCTGGTGTTCAACCAGCTCACCGGCGGATCGAACACGACGTTCGCGACCTACACCCCGATCCGGGTCGCCGCCGCCGTCGCCCGGCTCCGCCTGCTGGCGGCCGCCGCCACCGAGCTCGGCGTCCCGGCCGGGGACCTGACACTCAAGGACGGCCGGATCTCGGGCATCGACATCGGCGACCTCGCCGCGAAGGCCGCCTCGGCGCGGACCCGCCAGGTGTCGGTGGAGCTCACGCCGCGCCGGGACTTCACCGTCATCGGCAGGCCGCACAACCGGATCGACGCGCTGGACGCGGTGACCGGGCGCAAGAGGTTCACGATGGACCTCGACGTCCCGGACGCCAAGCCGACGATGGTGTGCCGCCCGCCCACCGTCAACGGCAAGGTCGGCCCGGTGGCCAACCTCGCCGAGGTCCGTGCCATGCCGGGCGTCACCGACGTGGTGGTGATCTCCACGGGGGTGGCGGTGCGCGCCGAGACGTTCGGCCAGTGCGTCGACGCCGTCCGCGCACTGCGGGTCTCCTGGCGGCCCGGCACCGCGGAGGGCAAGTCCGACGAGAGCGTGCTCCAGGCCCTGCGGGCCGCGGAGCTCCCGCTCGGGCTCAGGCCGCCGACCCCGGTCGTGGAGGCCGCGTTCACCTTCCACTTCCGCGGCAACAGCGCGCTCGAACCCAACTGTGCGATCGCCGACGTACGGCCCGGCCGCGCCGAGATCTGGTCGTCGCTGAAGTCGCCGATCGTCGCCCAGCAGTCCATCGCCGCCAGGCTCGGCCTGCCTGTGGGCAAGGTCACCGTGCACGTCACCGAGGGCGGCGGATCCTTCGGGCGCAAGCTGTTCTTCGACGCCGCGCTGGAGGCCGCCGAGGTCTCCCAGAAGGTCGGCAAGCCCGTCAGGCTCATGTGGCACCGCGCCGACGACTCCCGCCAGGGCCGCACCCACCCGATGGCCACCTCGCGGGTGCGCGCCTCCTACCTGGGCAGCACCGTGCTGAGCTACCAGCAGCGGCACACCAGCGTCGCCACCGACCTCGGCCACGGGCTCGGCGAGATCATCACCGCCCTGGCCGCCCGGCTGCCCGTGGGCGACATCGGCTTCTCCCAGACGTTCTTCCACCTCAGCACGTCCATGCCGTACGACTTCGGCCTGCACGGCCAGCTGCTCAACGAGACCGACAGGAGCTTCAACACCGGCAGCATGCGCAACGTCTACTCGCCCGACGTCACCTGCGCCAGGGAGCTCATCACCGACCAGCTCGCCTCCCGCACGGGCCAGGACCCCTACCGGTTCCGCCACCGGGTCCTGCGCGACGAGCGCTCGCGGGCCGTGCTGGCCAAGGTGGCCGAGGCAGGCGCCTGGGGCCGCCCGATGCCCGCGGGGTGCGCGCAGGGCATCGCCTTCCACGGCGAGTACAAGTCCGTCAGCGCCGCCCTGGTGGAGATCGACTGCCGCCCGGAGACCGTGAACCGCCCCGTCCGCGACGGCGTCACCGGGCCCCGCGTCACCAAGGTGGTGTTCGCCGTGGACGTCGGCCTCGCCGTCAACCCGCGCGGCCTGGAGGCGCAGATGATGGGCGGGATCATGGACGGCATCGCGCTGGCGCTCACCTCGAGCCTGCACCTGCGCGACGGCCACTTCCTGGAGGCGAGCTGGGACAACTACTTCTACACCCGGCAGTGGAACACCCCCCTGGAGCTGGAGATCATCGTCATGCCCGGCACCTCCGACCAGCCGGGCGGCGCCGGCGAGCTGGGGGTGGCCGCCTCGATGGCGGCGGTCGCCTGCGCGTACGGCAGGGCGACCGGCACGATGCCCACCACCTTCCCGATCAACCACGGGACGCTCTCCTTCACCCCCAAGCCGACCGTTCCCCCCATCCCGCAATCCCCGACCGACGGTCTTTCCGGTCTTTCCGGTCTTCCCGAGGAGAGCTGAGTGCCCGAGTACACCTTCCGCGTCAACGGCGAGCAGGTCACCGTCGACGTCCCCGGTGACGTGCGCCTGCTGTGGGTGCTGCGCGACATCCTCGGCGTCACCGGCCCCAAGTACGGCTGCGGCATCAACGTCTGCAAGGCCTGCACCAGCCACATCAACGGCAGGGCCGTCAACCCCTGCGCGATCCCCGTCGAGGACCTCCGGCCGACCGACGAGGTCACCACCATCGAGGGGCTCGCGGCGACCTCCGGCCAGGACCTGCACCCCATGCAGCAGGCGTGGCTCGACCACGACGTCGCCCAGTGCGGCTACTGCCAGCCCGGCCAGATCATGGCCGCCGTGGCGCTGGTCCGCCGCGTCGCCGCCGAGGGCCGCGAGATCACCGACGCCGACCTCGACGAGCTGCGCAACATCTGCCGCTGCGGGACCTACTTCCGCATCCGCGAGGCCATCAGGAGCGGCGCCGAGCGCATGTGAGGCCGGCCTTCGGGGAGGTCCGTGAGCCTTCGACCGAGCTGTCGAGCCAGTCCGACGACGATGCCCTCGGAGCCGATGGCCGCCTCGTGCCGCGCCGGCTCGCCGACGAGTTCGGCTGCGGCGCGGCCGGCTTCCGGGAGAGGGAACGACGTTTTCGATCCTCGGTGAACAGGTCCGGAGCGATCCTCGCAGAGACGGGGAACGTACTCGCACGAACACCACCGAACCGGCGAAGGCGAACCGGAAGGGCGCCGCGACACCGATGCCGATCAGGCAGCGGGCCCGCTCGACCTCTAAGTCGATTTTATGCTTAGTGTGACATTTGTGGGCTTTTCGTCTGGTTAGTTATGCATTTAGCGGCGGGACTTTCATTGACAGTCGGCATAAGTCCGATCTAGCGTCGCGAAACATATACGACATACGTCCCGTTCCGTGCCGGGACGTGTGTCAGCGACCGAAGGGAAACCCCGCCATGCCCCCCAGGCGGAGATCGACCCACCCCCGCCGGAGGATCGCGCAGTTCTGCGCGATGCTCCTGGCCTTCACCGGAGCGACCGTGCTCACCGCGCCCGTGCCCGCGCAGGCGGTCGCCGCGATCGACCCGGCCGACTACCAGCGGGTGGAACTGGCCAAGGGCGCCGCCGAGATGGGCGAGCCCATGACCATGGCCGTACTGCCCGACCGGTCGGTGCTGCACACCGCGCGCGACGGCAACCTGCGCCGTACCAGCGCGACCGGGACGACGACCGTCGTCGGCACGCTGCCCGTCTACACCCACGACGAGGAGGGCCTGCAGGGCGTCGCCGCCGACCCCGGGTTCGCCACGAACAGGACGATCTACCTGTACTACGCGCCGAAGCTGAACACCCCCACCGGTGACGCCCCGGCCACCGGCACCGACTGGTCGGCGTGGCAGGGCGTCAACCGGCTCTCGCGCTTCACCGTCAACGCCGACTGGACGCTCGACACCGCGAGCGAGCGCACGGTGCTCGAGGTGGCGGCCGACCGTGGCATGTGCTGCCACGTCGGCGGCGACATGGACTTCGACGCGGCGGGCAACCTCTACCTGTCCACCGGCGACGACACCAACCCCTTCGACTCGGCCGGGTACTCACCCATCGACGAGCGGACCAACCGCAACCCCGTCTACGACGCCCAGCGCACCTCCGGCAACACCAACGACCTGCGCGGCAAGATCCTGCGCGTCAAGGTGAACCCGGCCACCGGCGCCTACACCGTCCCCTCGGGCAACCTGTTCGCGCCCGGCACGGCGGGCACCCGTCCCGAGATCTACGCGATGGGCTTTCGCAACCCGTTCCGGATGAGCGTCGACAAGGCCACCGGCGTCGTCTACGTCGGCGACTACGGCCCCGACGCGGGCAGCGGCGACGCCGCGCGCGGGCCCAGCGGCCAGGTCGAGTTCAACCGGGTGACCGGGCCGGGCAACTACGGCTGGCCGTACTGCACCGGGACCAACACCCTGGCCGAGACCTACGGCGAGTACACCTTCCCCTCGGGCCCGGCGGCGGCGAAGTACGACTGCGCCGCGGGCGGCGCGACCAACAACTCCTTCCGCAACACCGGCCTGGCGAAGCTGCCGCCCGCCAAGCCCGCCTGGATCAGGTACGGCGGCGACGCCGGCACCCCGACCGAGTTCGGCGGCGGCTCCGAGTCGCCCATGGGCGGCCCCGTCTACCGCTACGACGCCGCGCTGAACTCGGCCGTCAAGTTCCCCCAGGAGCTCAACGGCCACTTCTTCGCCGGTGAGTTCGGCCGCAGGTGGGTCAAGGCGATCGAGGTGGGCACCGACGGCTCACGCGGCGCCATCGCGAACTTCCCGTGGACCGGAACCCAGGTCATGGACCTCGCCTTCGGCCCCGACGGCGCGCTCTACGTGCTCGACTACGGCTCCGGCTACTTCGGCGGCGACGCCAACTCCGCGCTCTACCGCTTCGAGTACATCAAGGGCGTGAACCGCGCGCCCGTCGCCGCGGCCAAGGCCGACAAGACCTCGGGCAGGAGCCCGCTCACCGTCACCTTCTCCTCGGCCGGCTCCGCCGACCCCGACGGGCAGGCCATCACCTACGCGTGGAACTTCGGCGACGGGACCACCTCCACCGCCGCCAACCCCGTCAAGACGTACACGACCAACGGCAACCACACCGCCACGCTCACCGTGCGTGACCCCGACGGCGCCACCGGCACCGCGAGCGTGCCCATCACGGTCGGCAACACCGCGCCTGCGGTCACCATCGAGAGGCCGCGCCAGGGCCAGCTGTTCCAGTGGGGCGACACCGTGCCGTTCACCGTCAAGGTGACCGACCCCGAGGACGGCACCGTCGACTGCTCGAAGGTCAAGATGACCTACGTGCTGGGCCACGACAGCCACGGCCACCAGATCACCTCCAAGAACGGCTGCTCGGGCGACCTGGCCATCCCGGTCGACGGCGAGCACGACGACGCGGCCAACATCTTCGCGGTCTTCGACGCCGAGTACACCGACCTGGGCGGCCTCACCACCCACACCCAGCACATCCTGCAGCCCAGGAAGCGCCAGGCCGAGCACTACGCGACCATGTCCGGCGTCTCGCTCATCACCAAGACGGCCGCGCACGGCGGCAGGACCGTGGGCGACGTCCACAACGGCGACTCGATCACCTTCAAGGGGTACGAGCTGGCCGGGACCACGAAGATCGACGCGCGGGTCTCCTCGGCGGGGGTCGGCGGCTCCATCCAGGTCCGCGCGGGCTCGGCGACCGGCACCCTGCTCGGCACGGTGGCCGTGGCGCCGACCGGCGGCTGGGAGACCTTCGTGGACGTCTCCGCCCCGCTGGCCGGAGCACCGGCCGGGCCGACCGACCTCACCCTGGTCTTCACCGGCCCCGCGGGCGCGCTGTTCGACCTGGACGACTTCACCCTCACCGGAGGGGGCACCACCGGACCGGTCACCGGAAGGATCACCAACCCCGCCGGCAGGTGCGTCGACGTCGCGGGCGGCCTGAGCACCGACGGCACCAACGTGCAGCTGTACGACTGCAACAACACCGCCGCGCAGAACTGGGCCAGGGAGGGCGCCACCCTGCGGGCGCTCGGCAAGTGCATGGACGTCGCGGGCGGCGTCGCCACCGACGGCACCCGGGTGCAGCTCTACACCTGCAACGGCACCGGCGCGCAGAACTGGACGGTGAACGGCTCCACCCTGCGGGCGCTCGGCAAGTGCCTCGACGGCGCCAACGCCGCGCAGCTCGTCATCAGGACCTGTAGCGGCGCCGCCTCGCAGAACTGGACGCTGCCCGGCGGGACGGGCGGCGGCGGGGAGAACCCCGACCCCGGGACGGGGACCGGGGACGTCCTCGTCTTCTCCCGCACCGCGGGCTTCAGGCACGACTCGATCCCCGCGGGCATCCAGGCCATCAGGGACCTGGGCTTCACCGTCGCCGCCACCGAGGACCCGGCGGCCTTCACCACGGCCAACCTGGCCAGGTACAAGGCGGTCGTCTTCCTCAACACCACCGGCGACGTGCTCGACGCCGGCCAGCAGGCCGCCTTCGAGGCCTACATCAGGGCGGGCGGCGGCTACGCCGGCATCCACGCGGCCTCCGACACCGAGTACGACTGGCCCTGGTACGGCAACCTGGTCGGCGCCTGGTTCGCCTCCCACCCCGCCGTCCAGCAGGCCACCGTCAAGGTGCAGGACCGGGCCCACCCCTCCACCGCCCACCTCGGCCCCACCTGGAGCCGTACCGACGAGTGGTACGACTTCCGCACCAACGCCCGCACCTCGGCCCGCGTGCTCGCCACCCTGGACGAGTCCACCTACTCGGGCGGCGGCATGGGCGCCGACCACCCCATCGCCTGGTGCAAGGCCTACGACGGGGGACGCTCCTTCTACACCGGCGGCGGGCACACGGCCGCCGCCTTCGCCGAGCCCGCGTTCCGCCAGCACCTGCTGGGCGGCATCAACTACGCCACCGGCAGGTCCAAGGCCGACTGCCGCGCGGAGAGCGGATACACGCCGATCTACGACGGTTCGGTCACCGGCTGGGAGCAGGCCGGGCCCGGGAGCTTCGCCAACGCCGACGCCACGCTGACCTCCCAGGGCGGCATGGGCCTGTTCTGGTACAAGGCGAAGGAGTACCGCTCCTACTCGCTGAAGCTGGACTGGAGGATGGCCGGGGACGACAACTCCGGCGTCTTCATCGGCTTCCCCGCCTCCACCGACCCCAACTCGGCGGTCGCCAACGGCTACGAGATCCAGATCGACGCCACCGACACCGCCGACAAGACCACCGGCTCGGTCTACGGCTTCAAGTCCGCCGACGTGGCGGCCAGGGACGCCGCGCTCAACCCGCCGGGGCAGTGGAACACCTACGAGCTGCTGGTCGAGGGGGAGAGGCTGCAGATCCTCCTCAACGGCGTGAAGATCAACGACTTCACCAACACCGACCCCGCCCGCTCGCTCCAGCAGGGGTACGTGGGCATCCAGAACCACGGCGCCGGGGACGACGTGTCCTTCCGCAACATCAGGATCAAGGAGCTCGGCGCGACCGGGGGTGACACGACCCTCCAGGCGGAGAGCTGGTCGGAGGCGAACGGCGTGCAGACCTACCCGCACGCCCCCGCGCACGGCGGCACCGTGCTCGGCTACGTCAACCCCGGCGACTGGGCCGCCTACGACGGGGTCAACCTGAGCGGCGTCACCTCTTTCCGGGCCAGGGTCGCCTCGCCCACCCCGAGCGGCGGCTTCCAGATCCGCACCGGCTCGCCCACCGGCCCGCTGCTCGGCAGCGTCACCGTGCCGGCGACCAGCGGCTGGGAGTCCTATACCGACGTCTCCACCCCGCTCACCGGGGTCCCCTCCGGCAGCGCCAGGCTCTACCTGGTGTTCACCGGCGCGGACTTCGACGTGGACGACTTCACCCTGGTCCGCACGCCGTAGGACGTCCGTCCGTACGCCGTGGGACACCCGCCCCTCCTCCCGCATCCTGCACGGGAGGAGGGGCGGGAACGACGAGACGGCCCGGTCGTCCGACCGGGCCGTCTCGTCGTATTCGTGTTCCCGTGTTCCCTGAACTCCCTGTTGTGCCGCGTGCCTCGCGTTCCCCGTGCCGCTCCGGATCTCCCAGGTGTTCCGGAACCGCCGGGGCCGGACTCAGCTGAACATGGCCTCCATGGTCTCGTGCGACTGCTCCTTCTTCGCGTCGGACTCGCTGCCCCAGCAGGTGTTGAGGATGATGCGGGTCCGGTCCTCGGAGAGCGGGACCGTGCGGTGCAGCGTCGTGTCGGAGCGCAGGAAGTAGATGTCGCCGGTCTCGTGGGCGTAGGTGCTGATCTGCTGCTTGATGAGGTGGTCGTGGACCCGGGGGTCCTCCTTCACCCAGTTGGTGTGGGGGACGCACTGGAGCATGCCGCCGTACTCGCTGCTCGGCGCCTCCATGATCCAGATGAGGGTGAAGCTGAAGTCGCCCCAGTGCCAGCCGTGGGTGTCGCCCTGCTTCTCCTGGCGGATGATGACGTACTTCTCCTCGTCCCAGGGGCAGTTGACGACCGGCTCGTTGGCCAGCTGTCCGAGGAAGCCCTTGAGGGCGGTGGATTCGTAGAGCTCCGGGATCAGGGAGCTGTCCTGGGCGATGGACTGCTGGCTGACCGTGCTCATCTTCCTCGGGGAGTTGCTGGTCTCCTTGAGGTTGATGTCGATCCGGCGCGCGTGCAGGTCGAGCAGCCGGTTCACCTCGTCCGAGACGAGGTTCTTGACCTCTCCCGAGACCACGTCCCGCAGCTTGACGTAGCCGTTCCTGCGGAAATCGTGCGACAATTTGCGGATTTCCCAGGGGTCCTGAAAGTTCTTTTCGAGATGCTCGGCGATCCGGTCGTCGAGCGAGAGCGTCCCGAGGCCGGTCTCGTAGGTGGGAGTCGGCATGCGGTTTCTCCTCCGTGGTTATCGAGTCCGTGGTTATCGAGGTTTCCAGAACCGTAACACGCGAGTGGCGACCGCAAATGGCGCGCGTTGTTCGTCCCGTCCCCCTGTGAAAGCATGAGCGGATTCCATCCGATCGGCTTCAGTAATTACTCGGACTACGCAGGGACGAGCGTCATGAACACCAAAGTCACATTCGTCGAGCTGTCTGCATTCGAGGCCATCCTGCCCCTCGCCTCCGGTTACATGCAGGCCTACGCGCAGCACGATCCGGAAGTGGGACCGCGATGCGAGTTCGAGATCTACTCCGCCCCCGTGTCCGCCGACCGGGAGGAAGTGATCGAAGAACTCCTCGGCAAACGCAGCGACGTTTACGCCATCAGTTGTTACATCTGGAACATCGGGTTCGCGCGCGCCGTGCTGGACGCGCTGCACGAGGGGCTCCCGGAGGCCCAGTTCATCCTCGGCGGCCCGCAGGTCATGCTGCACGCCCACGAGTACGTCGCCCCCGAGCGGGAGAACGTCGTCGTCTGCAACGGCGAGGGCGAGAAGACCATGGTGCAGTACCTGCGCCAGATCCTCGGCGACGAACCCGACTTCGCAAACGTCCACGGGGTCAGCTTCTGGCGCTCGGGAGAGCTCGTCACCACCGAGGCCGCCGAGCGGGTGCGCGACCTCATGGAGGTGCCCTCGCCCTTCACCTCCGGCGTCTTCGAGGAGGGCAAGTACACCACCGCCATCCTGGAGACCAACCGCGGATGCCCGTTCAGCTGCGGTTTCTGCTTCTGGGGCGCGGCGACCAACGACAAGGTGCACAAGTTCGAGGACCAGCGGGTCCGCGACGACATCACCTGGATCAGCAAGAACAACTTCGTGTCGATCTTCATCGCCGACGCCAACTGGGGCATGGCCCCGCGCGACGTGGAGCTCACCCGCCACCTGGTGGAGTGCAGCGAGGAGAACGGCTACCCGGTGATGGTCTCGATGGCCGCGGCCAAGAACAAGCCCGACCGGATGGCCGAGATCACCGAGATCCTGGTGCGGGGCGGCCTGCTGACCAGCCAGCCCATCTCCCTGCAGTCGATGAGCTCCAGGACCCTGGAGCTGGTCGACCGCTCCAACATCAAGCCCGCGACCTACACCGAGCTGCAGAGGACGCTCAGGGAGAAGCGCATCAGTTCCTACATCGAGCTGATCTGGCCGCTTCCCGGAGAAACCCTGGACTCGTACAAGGAAGGGGTCGCGGAATTGTGCCGGCTGCGCGCGGACACTTTGATCGTCTATCCGCAGCTGCTTCTTCACAACACCTCGATCCACGCCAAGCGCGACCTTCTCGGAGTGCAGGTCGAACGCGTTCCCAGTGATGTCACCGAGGCCGATGTAGTGGTCGGCACCAACTGGGTCAGCCGCGAGGAGTGCGAGCGCGGCACATGGTTCTACTACGCGGTCCACTCGCTCTACAACCTGCGCGGCCTGTATTACCTCGCCAATTACCTGGACAGGTCGGGAACCAGGAGGTTCGAGGACTTCTTCACCGATGCGGCGACGTATTTCGAGAGCCGCACCGACACCGAGGTCGCGGCTTTCTTCCGCGATTCGGTGGAGAAACTCTGGAACTACGACTTCCACAATTTCGGGATGGTCGCGCACATCGTCCTGCATTCGCACCGCGAGGAGTTCGACGGGCTGCTCGTCGACTTCGCCCGCGGCCAGTCCTGGTGGGAGGACGCCGAGGCGCGGGCCGCGTTCGAGCTCGACCTGCTGGCCAGGCCCTACATCTACCTGGCCAAGCCGACGCCGCCCCGCTACGACTTCACCGAGCTGCGCGTCGAGTCGCGCCCGGGGGCGCGCGGGAGGACGACCTCGGTCGTGGACATGCCCGCCGACCTGGCCGCCCTGCTCATCGACCTCGACGTGACCGGCCTGGAGGCCGGCCAGGAGAGCCTCACCCGCCTGGAGCTCGACCACCCGCGCGGGCGCAAGCTGCCGTTCATGCCGGAGCGCAGCCTGGAGCACAACGCCTCCTACTGCCAGGGCATGGTGCTGCGGCTGCGGGAGTACCTCCCCACCTGGCGGCCGGAGTCCGAGGCCGCCGCGCTGCCCGGCCGGCGCTGAGCCGCCCGCCCACGGGACACACCGGGGGCACGCCGGGGCGCATGACGAGGGCCCGTGAGGATCATCCTCACGGGCCCTCGTCATGCGCGGCATCCCGCCCGGCGGGATGCCCGCCACCCCTGAGCAGGCGCTCAGGGGTGCCCGGGGCTCATACCTTCGCTCCCGCCTTGGCCTCGGCCTTGGCGAGGGCGGCGTCCACCGCCTCGGCGAAGTCGGCGAGCACCGGGTTCTCGAACAGCACCCGGATCGGCACGTTCACCGAGAACCTCTCCCGCACCTGGGTGATCACCTGCGCGGCCACCAGGGAGTGCCCGCCGATCTCCAGGAAGTCGTCCTCGCGGGCGATCCGCTTGAGCTTCAGCACCTCTGCCCAGATCCCGGCGATCGTCTGCTCCGTCGGGGTCTGCGGCGCGTCGAAGTCGCCGTCGCCGCCGTCACCGCCGCCCTCCAGGCCGGGCTCGGGCAGCGCCTGGCGGTCCACCTTGCCCGAGGAGGTCAGCGGCAGCGCGTCCAGCGTCACGTACGAGGAGGGCAGCATGTACGCGGGCAGCGAGCCCTGCAGGAAGCGGTGCAGCTCGCCGGTGAGGCCGCTGCGGTCGGCGATGATCCTGGAGGCGTCGTCCAGCACGACGTAGGCGACGAGCCGGTCGTCGCGCACCACGACCGCCGCCTCGCGCACCCCCGGGTAGCGGGTGATCGCGGCCTCGATCTCGGCGGGCTCCACCCGGAAACCGCGGATCTTCACCTGGTGGTCCACCCGGCCCACGTACTGCAGCCGGCCGTCCGGCAGGTAGCGGACCAGGTCGCCGGTCCGGTACAGCCGCGCGCCGGGAGGGCCGTACGGGTCGGGCATGAACGACTGCGCGGTCAGGGCGGGCTTGCCCCGGTAGCCGTGGGCCAGGCCGGTGCCGCCGACGTACAGCTCGCCGGGCACGCCCGCGGGCAGCGGGTTGAGCCAGCGGTCCATCACGTAGGTCCTGAAGTTGGCCAGCGGCCGGCCGATCGGCGGCGCGTACGCGGCGGCGGGATCGCAGGCGCCCATCGTGGCGCACACGGTCGTCTCCGTCGGCCCGTAGGCGTTGACGAACACGCGGCCGGGGCCCCAGGTCCGCACCAGCCCGGTCGGGCACTGCTCGCCCGCGACGACCATGAGCCTGACCGTGTCCAGCTCGTCGCCCCTGAGCGTGCTGAGGAACGTCGGCGGGAACGTGGCCGCGGTCACCCCCTGGTCGCGGATGGCCTTCGCCGTCTCCTGCGGGGTCATGGCCGACGGGTCCAGCACGCACAGCGCCGACCCGTTCAGCAGCGCCATCGTGATCTCCCAGATCGACGCGTCGAAGCTGAGCGAGGCGAACAGCGCCACCCGGTCGTCGGGCGCCAGGCAGAACTCCCGCGACAGGGTGGCGGCGAGGTTGCCGACACCGCGGTGCGGCACCTCCACGCCCTTGGGGCGCCCGGTCGAGCCCGAGGTGTAGATGAGGTACGCGGGGGCGTCGGGCGCGGGCGTCACGCCGGGGCTCGTGCCCGGCTCCTCCGCCTCGATCGTGCGCCACTCGGCGTCCAGCTCGATCGTGCGCACCCGGTCGTCGCGCACCCGGCCGGTGTGCTCGGCCCCGGTGAGGACGAGGCGGGCCCCGCTGTCGTCGAGGACGTAACCCAGCCGGTCGGGCGGCAGCGCCGGATCCAGCGGCAGGTAGACCCCGCCGGACTTGACGATGCCGATGAAGGCGACGAGCGCCTCGGCCGAGCGGCCGGTCATCGAGCCGACGACGTGGCCGGGCCGCACCCCCTCGCGGATCAGCCGGTGGGCCACCCGGTTGGCGCGCTCGTCCAGCTCCCGGTAGGTCAGCCGCCGTTCGCCGGCCAGCACCGCGAGCGCGTCCGGGGCGGCGGCGGCACGCGCCTCGAACAGGGCGCCGACACCGGCCTCCTCGTCGAAGGGGGTCTCGGTGCGGTTCCACTCCTCGACCACCAGCCGCAGCTGCTCGGCGTCCAGCAGGGACAGGGAGGAGATGGGCCGCGAGGGGTCGCCTACGGCCTCGGACAGCAGGGTGACGTACTGCTCGGCCCTGGTCCGAGCGCCCGGCTCGTCGAACAGGTCGAGCCCGTAGCGCATCTCCCCGTCGAGCGAGCCCGGCACCAGGACCAGAGCCAGGTCGGAGGCGAGCGGGAAGCGGCCGGCGGCCAGCTCCGAGGTCCGCACGCCCGGCAGCCGCAGCGCGCTCCAGGCCGGGACCGTCTGGTCGAACTCCGCCTGGTAGAGCGGCTGCACGCCGCTGGAGGCGTCCAGCTCCAGTGCCTCGGCCAGCCGGTGCGCCGGGTAGGAGCCGTGGGCGGCCGCCCCGTCCAGCGCGTCGCGCACCTGGGCGACGACGTCGGCGAAGGAGGGGTCGCCCTCGCAGCCGATCCGGATCGGGAACGCCGGAGCGCGCCCCCCGGCCGGCACGGGCACGCCGACCACGACCTCGTCCTGGTCCGACCAGCGGCACAGCGCGACCGCCCACGCGGCCAGCGTGACGGCCCCGGTGTCGACGCCGGGCTCCCTCGCGGTCTCGTCCCGGCCCGACCAGCGGGACAGCGCCACCGCCCGCACCTGCCGGGCGGCGGTCCCGGCCTCGCGCGCGACGGCCTCGACCCGCGCGGTCGTCTCCGGCGGCACGGTGAAGGTCACCCGGGCACCCGTGAAGCCGGGTACGGCGGGACGGCCCCGGTCGGCGGGCAGGTCCAGGGCGGGGGGCGTGCCGTCGAGCCGGTCACGCCAGTAGGCGAGATCGTCGGTGTCGTCGGTGTCGCCGGTGCCCCCGCCGGTGGCGTGGCCGTTGGGGGCGTGGACCCGGCCGTCGGAGGCGTGGTCGTCGTGGGCCCGGCCGTCGCGAGCGTGGCCGTTGGAGGTCGCGGGGGAGTGGCGGCCGTTCGGGGAGCCGTTCGGGGAGGTGGCCGAGGTGGCGCCCGTCGCGTCCTCGTACGCCCGGGAGATCTCCTCCGCGAGGCCCGCCAGGACGCGCTCGTCGGCCACGATCCGGTGCGCCGTCACGATGAGCGCGTGGTCGTCGTCGGCCATCCGCGCCAGGGCGACCCGGACCGGAGGGCCGGCGTCGAGGTCGAGACCCCGGTTGGCCTGCTCGGAGACGAGCCGTGCCAGCGCCTCCTCGCGGCGGCCCGCGTCGTGCCTGCTCAGCTCCACCGGCGAGGGGACGGTGACGGGCCGGGGCCCGCCACCCTCGGCTCCAGGGCCGCCGGGCGGCGCCGGCCGCAGGTCCTCGCGCGCCTCCAGCACGTGTTCCAGCGCGGCGGTCAGGGCCTTCTCGTCCAGGGGGCCGCGCAGCCGCGCCGCGAGCGTGACCTGGTCGGTGTGGTCACCGGAGGTTCTCGCCCGGTAGGACCTCCACCCGCTCTCCTGTATCGGCGACAGCGGAGTATTACTGTCCGGCATGGGGTGCTCCAATCAGTGCCCGGCGTGGTCGAGTTCGAGGTGGACGGGGACGCGGTCGACGCCCCACATGAGGTTCGAGCGCAGCCGCTTGACCGGCCCGGTGAGCTCCATGCGGGCCACCCGGCCGGTCAGCTCCTCCAGCAGCACGCGCAGCTCGAACCTGGCCAGCGCCGCGCCGATGCACAGGTGCTTGCCGAGGCCGAACGTGAGATGCCGGTTGGGGGTGCGCCCGACGTCGAAGCGGCGCGCGTCGGGGAAGGCGTCCTCGTCGCGGTTGACGGCCGGGTGCCACACGCTGACCCGCTCACCGGCCCGGATGGTCTGGTCCCCGATCCTCGTGTCGCGCAGCGCGGTGCGCATGACGTTGAGGCTGGGGGCGGTCCAGCGCAGCACCTCCTCCACGGCGGTCGGGATGAGCGAGGGGTCCTCGCGCAGCCGCCGCCACTCGTCGGGGTTCTCCACCAGGGCGATGACGGCCCCCGCCGAGGCGTGCCGGGTCGTCTCGTTGCCGCCGGTGATGAGGCCGTTGATGTTGAGCAGGATCTCCTCGTCGGTGAGGGGCGTCCCGTCGATCCGGCCGCGGATCAGCACGCTGATCACGTCGTCGCCCAGGTCGTCGCGCCGCTCGGCCAGCAGGTCGGCGTAGTAGGCGAAGATGTTGGCGTTCGCCTCGGCCTTCTCGGCGTCGGAGATGACGTCGTCGGAGCTGGCGGAGCCGAACGCGGTGCGCGTCCACTGGATCATCAGGTCCCAGTCGGCGCGGGGCACGCCCAGCAGCTCGCAGATGACCGAGAGCGGGAGCCTGCCCGCCACCGTGTCGACGAAGTCGAACGAGTCCTTCCGGGCGTTCTCCTCCAGCATCCCGCCGACCGTCTCGCGCATCGCGCCCTCCAGGCGGCGTACCACCCGGGGGGTGAGCGCGGGGTTCATCACGTCGCGCAGCCGGCTGTGGCGGCCGTCGGTGACGATGAGCATCTTGCCCGCGGCGGCCCTGGCGGCGGACTCGGTCTGCCCGACCTGCATGCCCCGCTCGGAGGTGAAATTCGTCTTGTCGAGATAGACGGCGACGCCGTCCGCGTATTTGGTGAAAGCCCAGAAGCTCGGCCCGTCGGACCTCTTGTTCCAGAACATCGGCTGATGCTCCTGCAGGTAATGCAGGACGCCCAGGCCGGAGTCGGGGGCCGTGTAGATGTCCGGATCCGCGAGATCCAGCTCGTTGAGATTCACGGTCGTGTCCACTGTCATGGGGAATTCCTCCGTGCGTACACGTCGAAGATGTCCGTGTCCTTCAGCAGGGGGTCCTGGCCGATGTCGACCTGGAATCCACGACCGGTGAGGTCGTCGCGCACGGACGCGAGCCTGCCGTCGATGTCGTGGACCTGCATGACGATTTGGTCGACCGCCTCCCAGTCGCCGGGAGCGATTCCGTCCAGCACATCGCATTCGGCTTTCTCGACGTTGATTTTCAGCAGTCCTATGCGGTCCACGCCCTCGGTGGCCATCACCTCGGAGATCGTCCGCACCTGGCACTCCTGCTTCTCCGTGACGTGCCTGCCCTCGGCCATGTCGGTCACGTCCTCGGGGGCGAAACCGCTGTTGGCCAGGAAAGTCCTCGTCACCTCGGCGTCGTGGTCGACGTCGGTGTACATCCCCGACATCGCGGTGGTCTCCGGGTAGACGGTGAGAACCGCCGTCCCCGGGGTACGGGAGAGCGCGCAGTCGAACGCCTTGGCGTTCAGGCCGTGGGCGGACAGGTTCGCGCACAGCGCGTCGTAAAGCGGCCTGGCGGGCTCGAAGGCGAGAATTCGCGTGCCCGGACATTCCCAATGAAACGCCAGGGCGGCGATTCCGATGTTGGCCCCCACGTCGAAGACCGTCATTCCCGGTTCAAGGCGCACATCATGTCTGAAGTAGCTTCTGTCGCCCACGATACTGCGATACTGCAGGCTGGTCTCGGCGGGATTGAGCTGGAATACCACATGACCGTCGGGGAGTGTCATCTGGCGTACTCGCTGATTTTTTTCCAGTGTGCCTCTCGTATGATTTCGCATATCGTCACCCTTAACAAAAACCTTATTCCAGTCAACCAGAGGTGAAACCCGACAAGGACGGAATGATCTTATGGACACTCAGAGAGCGGAAGTCAGGGCGCCGGAGGAAAAGCCGCCCTCTCTCTGGCGAAACCCCGACTTCAACCGGCTCTGGACCGGCCAGTCGATCTCGGTCCTCGGCTCCGAGCTGACCACCCTGGCGCTCCCGCTGACCGCGATCCTCATGCTGCAGGCCAGCTCCCTGGAGGTCGGCCTGCTCAACACCATGCGCACGATCGCCGCGCTCCTGCTGACGCTGATCGCCGGGGTGCTCATCGACCGCTACCGCCGCAGGCCGCTGATGGTCGGCGCCGACCTCGGGCGTGCCGCGGTCGTGGCACTCATCCCCATCGCGGCCTTCGTCGGTTTCATGGACATGTGGGTGCTCTACGTGGTCGCGGTGGTGGTCGGCGGCCTCTCGGTGGTCTTCGAGATCGCCTACGCCGCCTACATGCCGACCCTGCTGAGCGAGGAGCAGCTCGTCGCCGGCAACAGCCGGATGGCGGCGACCGAGTCGGTGGGCGCCATCGCGGGCTCCAGCGCCGGAGGCGTGCTCATCGACCTGTTCCGGCCGGCGTACGTGATGCTGGGAGACGCGATCTCCTTCCTCGTCTCCGCCTTCGCCCTGTCGCGCATCCGCCACGTCGAGCCGCCCGTCGAGCGCCAGAGCGCCCAGGGCCGGGGTGCGGTCGCGGCGATGCTCCACGACATCAAGCACGGCCTGAAGGTCACCTACCGCAACGACTACGCCCGGCCGCTGATCCTCAACTCCGCCGGGGCGAACTTCGGGTCGATGATGATCCTGACCCTGTTCATCCTGTACGCGGCCAGGGAACTCGGCATGTCGGGCACCTGGATCGGCTTCATCTACGCCGTCGGCAGCATCGGCGGTGTCGTCGGCGCCGTCTTCGCGAGCAAGCTGTTCGAGAAGGTCGGCTACGGGCGCGGCATCATGACCGCCCTGATCGCCTTCCGGGTGCTGTGCTTCACGCCGTTCGTGGCCGGCCCGCAGTGGCTGCAGATCACCCTGTTCTCGGTGATCTGGTTCGTCACGGTGTTCGGCGTGGTGGCCGGCAACATCGGCCAGCTCACCCTCTTCCAGTACGTCATCCCCAACCACCTGCGGGGCCGGGTCATCGGCGCGAGCCGCGCGGTCTACCTCGGCATCCTGCCGCTGGCCGCGATGCTGGCCGGGGTGCTGGGCGAGCTGATCGGCATCAAGCCCGCCATCTACGCCGGTGCCGCGTTCCTGCTGCCCTGGATCATCCTGCTGTTCCTGTCGCCGGTGCCGAACCTGCGCAGGCTGGAGGACGCCGAGCTCCTGCGGGACGACCCGGAGCCCGCCGAGGCCGGCGGACCCGGCGGGCGCGAGGACGGCAAGAACGCCTGAGGACATCCGAGACCGACCGGCTCAGCCGGGGACGCGCGCGGACATGCTCCGCGAGATCTCGTCCAGCAGGGCGGCGGGCGCCTGGAGGTAGCTCCAGTGCCCGCCGTCCAGCACGGTGTGGCGGGCCTCGCCGTAGGCCTCCCAGCCGTCCATCTGCTCCGGGGGGATCTGCGTGTCGCCCGACCAGCCGATCGCGGTGATCGGGCACGGCAGCTCCACCGGGTCGGTCTTGTCGAAGCGGCCGTAGGCGGCCACGTCGGCGCGCATGACGTCCGCGGCCATGTCCACCAGCTCGGGCAGCGGCTCCGCGCCGCGCGCCCGCATGAGGTCCGACACCAGCGCGCCCACCTGCTCCTCGTCCAGCTTGAGGATGCTCGGCCACGAGGCCCGGTGCGGCGGCACCATCGACGAGGCGAACAGGTGGGCGGGCAGCGGCCCGCCGCGCTCCATGAGCAGCAGCGTCGCCTCGTAGCCGATGAAGACCGTGCCGCAGTGGCTGATGAAGCCGAACGGCCGGTCCAGGTAGGGCTCCAGACCCTCCAGCATCTCGGCGGCGACGGCCGCGTAGCTCTCGAACAACGGCTCGCGCAGCCGGTTCTCCCTGCCGGGCAGCTGCACGGGGCACAGCTCGATCCCGTCCACCTCGGCCGGCCACCCGTGGTACATCGACGCCCCGGAGCCCGGGTACGGCAGGCACCACAGCCTGGCCCGCGCCTCGGGGTCGGGGGTGCGCAGCAGCCACGTGGGGCGGCTCCTTCTCCGCTTCCTCTCGGTCATGTCGTCCTTCCTTCCGCCCTGATGTTCCGGATGAGGGTCTCGGGGGTCGGCGCCCGCAGGAAGTCGCGCAGCCGGATCCGCACGCCGTAGCGGCTCCCGATCCGGTCGACGAGTCGGGTGGCCGACAGGGAGTCGCCGCCGGAGCGGATGAAGTGGTCGCCCAGCGCGCCGCGCGCCCCGAGCTCCTGCTCCCACAGCTCCAGCACTCCCGAGGTCACGGGGTCGGCCCCCTCCTCGTGCCCGCCGTCGCCCTGGGGAGCGCCCCACGAGGGCACGGGCAGCGCGCGGCGGTCCACCTTGTTGCTGGAGTTGAGCGGCAGCCGCTCCATCGCGGTCCAGGCGGTCGGCACCATCGGGCCGGGCAGCCGGGCCGCGGCGAAGGCGCGCAGTTCCCCCATCTCGTACGTGACACCGTCTCCGGCGCCGGTCGCGGTGCCGGCGTAGACGACGTAGGCGCACAGCCTCAGGTCGCCGCCGGGGCCCGGCACGCCCGTCACCACGCACTCGCGCACCGCCGGGTGGCCGAGCAGCACGGCCTCCACCTCCGCCGGCTCCACCCGGTGACCGCGGATCTTGACCTGCTGGTCGACGCGGCCGTGGTGCTCCAGCCGCCCGTCCGGCCGCTCCCGTACGAGGTCGCCGGTCCGGTAGACGCGGCCGCCCCCGCCCGAGGGGTCGGGCAGGAAGCGTTCGGCGGTGCGGGCCGGTTCGCCCAGGTAGCCCCGGGCCAGCTCGGGCCCGGACACGAACAGCTCGCCGACCTCGCCCGCCGCGACCGGCTCCAGACCGGAGGTCAGGACGGGGACGCCGACGCCGGGCCAGGCGCGCCCGATCGGGGGACGGGCGCGCCTGGCGGTCTCGTCGGCCGTGACCGAGGTGCAGCGGTCCTCCAGAGGGACCAGGCAGCTCGTCACGCCGTTGGCCTCGGCGGAGCCGTACTCCACCGCGACCTCGAACGGCAGGCCGGGCGAGGGCCACACGCGCACCGCGTCGCTGCCGACCGTCATGAGCCGCAGCGCCGTCTCCCCGGGCCACGGCAGGCCGTACAGCAGCTCGGCGAGCGGCATGTTCACGTACGCGCGGGTGATCCCGGAGGCGACCATCCAGTCGCGCAGCTCCGGCGGCGAGCCCGCGGTCGCCGCGTCGGCGACGTGCACGCTCGCGCCGGAGCAGAGGTAGGGCCACAGCTCCACCACCGAGACCGACGAGGCCGGGGGAGCCAGCCAGCTGGAGCGGTCGCCGGGGGTGATGCGGTACGCCTCGGCGTGGGTGGCGACCCGGTGGGCGATCGCCCGGTGGGTCACCCCGACGAGCTTGGGCCGCCCCGTCGACCCGGAGGTGTGCACCGCGTACGCGAGCTGGTCCTCGTACACGGGGACGCCGGGCCCCTCAGCGGAGGGGGCGGCGTCGAGGGCGTCGATGGGGCCGTCGATCACCACGGGAGCGCCGTCGAGGACCGCGGCGACGCGGTCCTCGGGCCAGCCGGGGTCGAGCAGCACCGCCGCCCCGCCCGCCTTGCAGACGGCGAGCAGCGCGACGAGCAGGTCGGGGGAGCGGTCCAGCCGCAGGGGGACCAGGGTCTCGGGGCCGACGCCGCGTCGCAGGAGCGACCGGGCGAGGCCGTTGGCACGGGCGTCGAGGTCCCCATATGTGAACAGGACGGCCCCGGAGACCAGGGCCGTCCTGTCCGGCGCCTCGGACGCCTTCTTCTCGAACAGCGTGTGGACGGCGCCCACCTGTCCTCCGTTCCTCACCCGGCCTTGGCGTCGTGGATCCCGCGCGCGGGGACCTGGCCGGTGGCGACCTGGTTGAGGACGAGCCGCGCCCACTCCTCCACGCTGCGGTTCATCCGGCGGGCCGCGTCACGCCACGACTGCTCCTGGTCGACCGGTACGTCGATGTGGATGACGGCCTTCTCCTGGGCCGCGTCCTGTCCCGAGGCGGACAGGGCGGCGGTGCGGTGCGCCTTGATCTGGCTGCGGAGCCGGTTTCTGGACCAGCTGAAGCGCTCGGCGCGGTCGAGCCAGAGCACCTGCTCGTGCTCGGGGAGCGCGGCCACTTCGGCGTGGTGCTGAAGGCTGAGCTTATCCCGCCGGCGGGATACCGGGAATCGCCGCGCGACCCAGGCGTAATTGCGCAGGGTCTGGATATCGAGGGAGCTCTCCTCGACCGCTCTCTTGTAACGGTCGGTGTATTCGGTTTCGCCGTAGACCAGCCAGTCGCCGAGCCACCAGGCGGAGGAGTCGGCGATGAGGGAGATCTGGTGGCCGATCCGCCGCCAGGTGTCGAAGGGGAGGCTCGACGGGAGCTGGAGCCCGGTTCGCCGGGGCTTGGCGGACGCGTCCAGGGCCAGCTTGGAGCCCCTGGAAGGGGTGCGGCGCGGGGCCGGGACGGGGGGCTTCTCATCACAGGATGGCGGGGCTTGGCGATTCGCCTCTCGGTGGGGGGAGAGCACCTGCATGCGACTGTTCCTCCGGATTTCTGTGCACTTGGAGTGAGTCAGGATGATCCCTTACCCGCACTTCTGGAAAGCGCACTTTCGATCATGAGTAATTTTCGAATGGTCTGCCTGATGTACAACGGAATAACGGAATCAAGCCGTTGACCAGCTGAGTCTCCAGTCAGGTATGCAATTTTTTCTGCTCTGTGATATATGCGCCGGTTCGGAGTTCAACCTCCCGGAAACGGAATTTATCCATGACGTATCCAAGGTTTCGGTCCGCGAATACGCGCACGCTGCGTCGCTCCCTGGTCGCGTACGGTCTCGCGGTCGTGCTGCCCTCCGTGCTCGCGCTGCTGATGCTGGCGCTCGACCCGGGGACGGCCACCGGCCCCGTCCCGGTGCCCTCGGTGGAGCCGGGACGGCAGGAGGAGGTGCCGGCCACGCCCCTGCTGCTGCTGTCGATCACCGTGGTCGTCGCGCTGGCCCATCTCGGCGGGGCCGTCCTGCGCAGGCTGGGCCAGCCCCGGGTGATCGGGGAGATGGCCGCGGGCATCGTGCTCGGCCCCTCGCTGCTCGGCGCCGTGTGGCCCGAGGCCTACCGGGCGCTGTTCCCCGGCGCGGTCATGCCGTACCTGAACCTGCTGGCGCAGTTCGGGCTGGCCTTCTTCATGTTCCTGGTCGGGCTGGAGCTGCGCGGCGACCTGCTGCGCGGGCGGGGCAGGATCGCGGTGCTCTGCGGGCAGGCGAGCGTGGCGATCCCGTTCGCGCTGGGGGTCGCGCTGGCCCTGCTGATCTACACGCCGCTGGCGACCGCGCCCGTCGAGTTCCCGGTCTTCGCGCTGTTCATCGGTGCCGCGCTCAGCGTCACCGCGTTTCCAGTACTGGCCAGGATCCTGCTGGAACGCGGGCTCTTCCACACCCCGACCGGGGCGCTCACCGTCACCTGCGCCGCCATCGCCGACGTGACCGCGTGGCTGCTGCTGGCCGTGGCGGTCACCATGGCCAAGGGCTCCTCGCCGGCCGAGGCGCTGCGCACCCTCGGCCTGACCGTCGCCTTCGCCGCCGTCATGGTCGGGGTGGTACGGCCGCTGCTGACCCGGCTGCTGCGCCGGGGCCTCTCCCAGGAGGCGACGCTGCCCGTCGTCATCGTGGGCCTGCTCGTCTCCGGGCTGGCGACCGAGCTGATCGGCATCCACCTGATCTTCGGCGCGTTCCTGTTCGGCGCCCTGTTCCCGCGCGACGGCGACGTGCGGCTGCGGCGGGTCCGCGAGCGCACCCAGGACTTCACCACCTCCTTCCTGCTGCCGCCCTTCTTCGCCTTCGTCGGGCTCAACACCCAGATCGGGCTGATCGGCCAGGACCTGACCATGTGGAGCTGGTGCCTGCTGATCCTCGTCGTCGCGGTGGCGGGCAAGGTCGGCGGCGTGCTGGTCATCGCCAGGCCGATGGGCGTGCCGGGGCGGGAGGCCGCGCGGCTCGGGGTGCTGATGAACTGCCGGGGGGTGACCGAGCTGGTGATCCTGAGCATCGGCCTCGGCCTGGGCATCATCACCCAGGCGCTGTTCACGATGCTGGTGATCGTCGCGCTGGTCTCCACGGCCGCGACCGCGCCCCTGCTGGGGTTGCTGGACCGGTGGGACGCGCGGCGCGACGGGGAGGCGCGGGACGGGCTCTCCGGGGAGCCCGAGCGGGCGGGGGCGGTGCCCCGGTCCGCCTGAGGACACCGGGCCGGGAGGCGGGGTGAGAGAGGGAGGCGGGGGACGGGGTCAGGAGGCGCGGGGCAGCGCCCGGGGCTCCGTGCCCAGCTCGCGCAGCTTGGCGCGGACCTCGTCGGGGCTCTCCCCGGCGACGGTGAGCCGGGAGGTGGCGAACACCTCGCCGTCGGCGTCGGTGATCGGGGCGCCGCTGTAGGGGACCTCGCCGCTGAAGCGGGCGGCGTGGAGATGGTCGCGCAGCTCGGGCCGGGCGTGCAGGGAGAAGATCGGCAGCTGGGTCGCCATCGCGGCCAGCCGCATGGTGCCCGACACCCGGGGGTTGATCTCCAGCAGGTGCACCTCGCCGCTGCGGGTCAGCAGGAACTCCACCTCCAGGTAACCGTGCGCCTCGGCCAGGTCGGCCAGCCGCTTGCCGACGGCCCGCAGCTTGCGCTCCCAGGTGCCGCCGAGCGCCGGGCCGGGGCACAGCCGCAGCCGCTGCCACGGCGGGACCAGTTCCGGTGAGGTCTCCCCCTTCCAGACCGGCGGGAACGTCGCCGTGCCGTGCTCGTCGCGGTAGATCAGCACCGAGTACTCGATCCCGTCGACGTACAGCTCGCTCAGCTCGTTGGGGGCCAGGTCGCACTCGCCCGCGCGGGCCAGCCGGGTGCCGACGCTCTGCGTGCCGTGCCGGTCCTTGATGACCACAGGGGTGTCGGGACCGGCCTCGGGCAGCGGCTCGCCGGCTCGCGCCCACGGCGGCGAGACCAGGCGGTAGCGGTCGAAGAACTCCTTCATCAGGATCTTGTCGCTGCCCAGCGAGGCGCACAGCCGCGACTGGCACTCGGCCTGGTGGCCGAGCTCGCGGAGCCGGAAGGCCATCAGCTGGTCGCGGCCGAGCGTCGTGTGGCTGGAGTGGAAGACCACCGTCGCCCGCGGCGCCCGGCCGATCGCCTCCAGCAGCGGGGCCACGTCGACGTGGTGGTCCTCGCCGGTGAAGACGGCCCGGTCCCGGGGGCCGAGGTCGACGAAATGGCCGAACCAGCTCTCCAGGCTGGCGGGGGCGACGGCGTGGATGACGGGAGACGTTTGTCGGCTCATGTGGATTACTCCGGAATCGACGATGAAGACGCTGCGAACGCTGTGAGCGCTACGAGCGCTACGAGCGCTGTGAGCGTGGTGAGCGCGGAAAACACAGAGAACACGGAAAGCGCGGTGAGCGCTGGAAAGGCCGGGAACAGGAACGACGTTACGCGGTGCGCGCCATCGAGAATGCGTCGTCGAACGCCTCGAGATACGCGCCGACCAGCGGCGAGCCGGCCTCCCAGAGGAAATTCACCGGCAATTTCATCCACCGGGCGAACAATTCCGCGGAACGCGGGAACGGCCGGTCGTTCACCGCCGCCGCGGCCCGTACGGCGGCGGCGAGCTGGGGCGACCAGTCGGGCGCGGTGCCCTGGAAGAGCGGGAAGACGTGCAGCGGCCGGGTGGCCGGGGCGCGCACCTTCAGGCCGCGCTCCTGACCGGCCGCCACCAGCCCGTCCCGGCTGAACGGGCACTCCGGCGTCACCTCGACGACCCCGTCGTACCAGGCCCCCATCGTGACGCCCTCGGCGACGGGGGAGGGCCGCACGCCCGGCAGCTCGCCGAGCCCCGCGGCCAGGGCGGACATGTTGGCCACCCTGTGCTCCACCAGCTCGTCCAGGCGGTCGAGGTGGCTCTGGGCGAGCACGGCACCCGGCGTGGAGATGCGGAAGTTGCCGCCGAGACCGGTCAGCAGGAACGGCTTGTAGCGGACGGCGTCGATGGTCAGGTCGGTGCGGTGCCGGAAGTTGGTCAGCAGGCAGGCGCGGGCGAAGACGTCCTCGGAGTCGGTGAGGAGCATGCCGCCCATGCCTCCCGAGATCAGCTTCCTGCCGCCCACGCTGAAGACCGAGATGTCGCCCATGGAGCCCACCGGCCGGCCGCGGAAGGTGGAGCCGTGGGCGTGCGAGCAGTCCTCGACCAGGGCGAGCCCGCGCCGGTCGGCCACCGCGCGCAGGGCGTCCATGTCGCAGCTGTGGCCCCACAGGTGGGTGACGACGATCGCGACCGTACGGGGGGTGACCAGCGCCTCCACGTCCGCCGCGGCCACGTTCCCGGAGGCGTCGCCCGCGTCGCAGAGCACCGGCACCGCGCCCAGCAGGAACAGCGGCGAGGCGGTGCTGAAGAAGGTGAGGTCCGGGACGATCACCTCGTCGCCGGGCCCGACGCCCAGCGCGAAGTAGGCGGCGAGCAGCCCGGCCGTGCCCGAGGTGAGCGCCAGGGCGTGGGCGCGGCCGTGCCGCTCGGCGAACGACCGCTCCAGCTCGGCCAGCTCGGGCCCGTAGTCGTAGTCGAAGGTGCGCCCCAGTGTCACCAGCTCGGCGACCCTGGCCGCCACGCCGTCGTCGTAGACCGGCCATTCGAGCGGGTGCGGCGGGCCGGGGGAGACCGGCTCGCCCCCGCCGCGGTTCCCGAGACCGATCCCCGGTGCCCCCGGCGTCCCCGACGTCCCCGACGTTCCCGACGTTCCCGACGTTCCCGACGTTCCCGGTGCCCCCGGCGTCCCCGGTGTCCCCGGCGTCACGCGCGCACCCGTGGGTCCGGTCTCCCGCGCATCCGTGGGCCTGGTCTCTCGCGTACCTGCGGGCCCGGTCTCCCGCGAGCCCGCGGGCCCGGTCTCTCGCGCGCCCGCGCGGCCGGGGCCGAGCGGGCTCACGCGCCGCCTCCCTTGAGGGCGACGAGCCTGGTCACCGCGTGGGTGTGCGGCTCCTCGTGGCCCTTGTGCGTGTGCGTGGAGTCGGCGTCGGTGGCGCTCAGCACGGTCCAGCCGGCGTACCTGTCGAGGTACCACTCGTGGGGCAGCAGGACCGGCATGCGCATCTCGCCGGCGGGAGGTGCGTAGGCGTGACCGCGGTTGAACATCAGCAGGGCGTTGACCCCTCCCGGCCTGGTCGCGGCCTGGAGCCTGGCGACGACGTCGGCGACCTGAGCCTCGTCCTCCAGCCAGTGCAGGACGCTGCACGCCAGCACCCCGTCGAAGGAGGCGGGCTCCAGCCCGGCGGTGCGCGCGTCGCCCTGCCGCCACTCGATCCCCCCGGCGTCGCCCCACGCCCGCGCGCCGTTCTCCAGCGCGGCGGCCGACACGTCCATCGCCAGCACCCGCGCGCCCCGCTGGGCGAGGCGTACCGCGTTGCGCCCCTCGCCGCACCCCACGTCCAGGACGGCGGGCGCGTCCGCGCCGGCCGGAGCGGAGGGCGGGCCGACGTCCTCGGGCGCCCCGGGCAGGGAGAGGGCGTCCCCCAGCACGTCGGAGATCCGGTCCGGCCTGCGTCCCCACAGGCAGGCGGTCCTGGTGTAGCGGGCGTCGCAACCACCGTCGTCGTAGCCGTTCGGCTGTGTGTTAGGTCCCATCTGGCGGAGGCTAGGCGCGGCCTTGATCACCGTCAACGGGGGTGGACGGCCGCCCGGGGCGCCGCGTGCCGCGGGGCCTGTGCGGGTACGAGCTTCAACTTGTCGCGCTCCGGGCTCACCGGGGTGGGGTACTCGCCGGTGATGCAGCCCTCGCACAACCCCTCGCCCGCCGCGCTCCCGACCGTGTGGCGCATGCCCGCCACCGACAGGTACGCCAGGCTCGTCGCGCCGATGATCCGGCACACCTCCCCGGCCTCGCGGCCGGTCGCCACCAGCTCGCCGGTGTCGACGATGTCCACCCCGTAGTGGCAGGGCGCGATCAGCGCCGGCGCGGCGATCCGCACGTGCACCTCGCTCGCCCCCGACTCGCGCAGCAGCGTGACGATGCGCCGCATGGTGGACCCGCGCACGATCGAGTCGTCGACCACCACGACCCTGGCCCCGTCCACCGGCGAGCCGATCGAGAACTTGCGCCGCAGCTTACGCTCGCGCCGCCGCCGGTCGGGCTCGATGAACGTCCTGCCCACCTGCTCGTCGCGGACCAGCGCCCCGGCCAGCGGGAGCCCCGCCGCCCGCGCGTACCCCCGGGCGGCGGGCACCCCGGAGGCGGGTACGGCCACGACCAGGTCGGCCTCCGCCGGGGACTCCAGCGCCAGCCGCTCGCCGAACGCCATCCGCGTCGCGCCGGTCCTGGCGCCGTCGATCCTGGAGTCCTGCCTGGACAGGTAGAGGTGCTCGAACACGCAGAAGCTGCGCGGGGCGGGGGCGGCCACGCGGTGCGCCCCGATCAGGCGGCCGTCGCGCAGGACGAGCAGCTCACCCGGCTCCACCTCCCGCTGCTCGGGGCAGCCGAGCGCGTCGAGCGTGCAGGTCTCCGAGGCGACGACCGCCCTGCCCTCGGCGAATCCCGCGACCAGGGGGCGCAGGCCGTGCGGGTCCCTGAAGGCCACGAGCAGGTCGCCGACGGCGCACACCACCGAGTACGCGCCGCGCAGCGCCCGCACCGCCCTCGTGACCGCCGCCACGATCGGCTCGCCGGCCTGAGCGCCAGGGTCGCCGGGGGCGCCGGGGTCGTCGGGGTCGTCCAAAGCGCTCGGGGTGTCCAGGGCGTCGGCGAGGAGGGCGAGGATGACCTCCGAGTCGCTGGTCGAGCGGAACCCGTACCCCTCGCGGCCGAGCCGGGCGCGCAGGTCGGCGGCGTTGGTGAGATCCCCGTTGTGCGCCAGCGCCACGCGACGCGCCTCGTGGACGAAGGGCTGGGAGTTCTCCAGCAGCGTGGCGCCCGTGGTCGAGTACCTGGTGTGGGCGACCGCCACCCTCCCGGCGGGCCGGTCGCCGCGGGCCGGGTCACCGCAGTCCGAGCGCGAGGCGAATCCCAGCGACCGCCGGACCTCCACACCCCCCGGCCCGGCCACCGCGACGCCCCAGGACTCCTGGCCACGGTGCTGCAGGGTGACGAGCCCGTCGAAGGCCGGCCGCCCGGCGGTCCCGTCGAGAACAGATACGCCGGCTATTCCACACATAGCTCCCCTTCAAAACTCTAACATTTCCCGGAAAGCGCGTTAAATCGCTTCTGCTTGACCATGGCATTGTCTGATTGCAACGTCGTGTCGAATGGCGAATGAAGCGAAGGAGATTCGAATGGCCGAGTCCGTGGAGACCGCCGAGTACACAGTGGTGCTCAATCACGAGGAGCAGTACTCCATATGGTGGGCCGACCGTGACATTCCCGAGGGCTGGCGGAGCGCGGGCCACAGCGGCACCCGCGAGGAGTGCCTGGCCCACATCGAGGAGGTCTGGACCGACATGCGTCCCCTGAGCCTGCGCCGCTGGATGGACGACGGGCGGTCCTGACCCGCCGGTCCCGGACGACGAACGGTCCCCCGAGGACGGTCCCCCTAAGGAGGAGCCCGATGGACACGATCCAGGAGCACGACGCGCGCCTGGTCGTCGAGGAGTGGAACCGCACCGAGCTGGCCGACGAGCCGGCGACCGTCATCGAACGGTTCGCCGCCCAGGTCGCCAGGTCGCCCGCTGCCACGGCGCTGACGGACGAGGAGGGCACCGCCCTCACCTACGACGAGGTAAGCCGCGCCGCCAACCGCCTGGCGGGGCACCTGCTCGGCCTCGGCCTGCGCCGCGAGGACCGCTGCGCCATCTACCAGCGCCGCTCGGCGAACACGGTCGTGTCCATGTTCGCGACGCTGGCCGCCGGGGGCGCGTACGTGCCGGTCGACGAGGGCAACCCGCCCGAGCGGGTCGAGGCGATCCTGCGCGACGCCGGCACCGCCGTGGTGCTGGCCGACTCCACCACCGAGGCCGAGGTGCCGCCGGGCCCGTGGTGCGTGGTCAACGTCGACGACCACCCCGGCAGCGACGAGAGCGACCCCGGCGTGCCGCTGCACCCGGCCAACCTCGCCTACGTCATGTACACCTCGGGCAGCACGGGAGCGCCCAAGGGGGTCCTCATCGAGCACCGCGCGGTCACCGCGTTCGTCCGGGGGGCACAGCACCTGTACGGGCTCTCGCCGCGTGACCGCTTCGTGCAGTTCTCCTCGATCGCCTTCGACGTCTCCACCTTCGACGCCTTCGGGGCGCTGCTGTCGGGAGCGGCCCTGCACGTCGCCTCCAGCGAGACCCGCACCTCCTCCGAGCGCTTCCGCGACCTGCTGCGCGAGCGCCGCATCTCCGTCTACATGGGCACCCCCGGGGTGCTGCGGCTGCTGGAGCCCGGCGACTTCCCCGACCTGCGGGTCGTCGCCGTCGGCGGCGAGAGCTACTCGGGCGAGTTCACCACCCGCTGGGCGGCCGGGCGCAGGTTCGTCAACAGCTACGGGCCCACCGAGACCACCGTCGGCGTCATCACCCAGGAGTGCGAGGGAAGCTGGGACACCTCGCCGCCCATCGGCCGCGCCATGCCCAACCACCGGGCCTACGCCCTGGACGAGGAGATGCGCCCCGTGCCGATCGGCACGGTCGGCGAGCTGTACGTCGGCGGCCCCGGCCTCGGGCGCGGCTACCTGGGGCGTCCCGGCACGAGCGCGGCCTCCTTCGTCCCCGACCCGTTCGCCACCACGCCCGGCGAGCGGCTCTACCGCACCGGCGACCTGGTGCGCTGGACCCCCGAGGGCGAGCTGGTCTTCGCCGGGCGGGCCGACCGCCAGGTCAAGGTGCGCGGCGTCCGCGTCGAGCTGGAGGAGATCGAGGCGACCCTCTGCAGGCACCCCGACATCGCGCACGCCGTGGTCGAGGCTGAGGCGCGCGACGACGGCGACGCCCGCCTGATCGCCTACGTCGTCTCCACCGCAGGGGAGCCGCCCGGCGTGAGCGAGCTGCGCGAGATCGCGGCCCGGTGGCTGACGGCGCCGCTGGTGCCCAACGAGTTCGTCCACGTGCCCGAGATCCCGCTCACCCCGACCGGCAAGGTCGACCGCGACGCCCTGGCCGAGGCCAGGGGAGAACGTACCGGCCCGGCCACCGGGACCGACGACGGTGAGTGGACGCCGACCCGCCGCAGGGTCGCCGAGGAGATCGTGAAACCGCTGCTCGGCGTCGACTCCCTCGGCCCGCACGACCACTTCTTCGAGCTGGGCGGCACCAGCATCCAGGTCATCCAGCTCCTGGGCAAGGTACGAACGATCTTCGGTATCGAGGTGCCGGTCGTCGAGTTCTTCGACCGGCCCACCATCGCCGGGGTCGCCGACGCCGTCGACTCCGAGGTCCGCTCCGACATCAAGGACATCGTCCGCGAGGGCTGGGACGACATCGCCGACCGCTACGCCGCCTTCCAGTCGGAGTTCTCCGACGGCCCCCGCACGACCTGGACCGACCACCTGCTCGGCATGCTGCCCGGCGAGGGCGCGGCCGTGCTGGAGCTGGGCGTCGGCGGCGGCCACGAGTCGTCGCGCCGCCTGGCCGAGGCGCACGCCCTCACCGCCGTGGACATCTCCGCCGAGCAGCTCAAGCTCGCCGGGAAGACCCTGCCGGGCGCGACGCTCGTACAGGCGGACATGGCCGAGGCGGAGTTCCCCGAGGCCTCCTTCGACGCGGTCGTGTCCATCTACACCCTCACCCACCTGCCGAGGGAGGAGCTGCCCGGCCTGCTGCGGGGCATCGCCCGCTGGCTGAAGCCGGGCGGCCTGCTGCTGGCCACGCTCATGACCGAGGACATCCCCGGCGCGGTGGAGGAGTGGTTCGGCTCGACGATGTTCTTCTCCGGCTTCCCCACCGAGGAGAACCTGCGCCTGCTGCGCGAGACGGGCCTGGTCCCCGAGCGCGACGAGGTCGTGGCGCAGCGGACACCGCTCGGGGAGTCGCGCTTCCTCTGGGTGATCGCGAGAAAGACGGAGGGACCGTCATGACCGGTCTGCCCGTCCGCACCGCCCCGCTGTCCTACCTCCAGGAGCAGCTCTGGTTCGTCGAGCAGGACGACCCGGGCAACGGCTCGTACAACGAGCTGAAGGTGCTCGTCCTGGACGGCGCGCTCGACGCCGCCAGGCTCGGGCGGGCGCTGGAGCGGGTGGTCGCGCGGCACGATGTGCTGCGCACCACCTTCGTCTACCAGGGCGCGGAACCGGTGCAGGCGGTCTGGGACCGTGGCCCCGTGCTGCGCGAGGCGGCCGTCGGCGGCGAGCAGGCGCTCATGGAGTACGCCCGCGAGGTCGCCGAGGCCCCCTACGACCTGGCCTCGGGACCGCTGCTGCGCGCCTCGCTCGTCACGCTCGGCGCGGACCGGCAGGCACTCGTGCTGGGGGTCCACCACATCATCAGCGACGGGTTCTCGATGAACCTGCTGCTGGACGAGCTGGACGCCGCCTACCGTGGCGAGCTCCCCGGCGGGTCACCCGGTGAGCGACAGAGCGGCTCACCGAGCGGGCGACCCGGTGAGCCACAGAACGGGTCACCCGGTGAGCCACAGAGCGGGTCACCCGGTGAGACGCGGACCGGATCGGCGGGGGAGTCGCCGGCCGGGTCGCCGGGTGAGTCACCGGGCGAGCCGCCCGCCCAGTACGGCGACTTCGCCCGCTGGCAGCGCGAGCAGTTCGCCGGGGGCCGCCTGGCCGCCGACGTCGACCACTGGCGCCGCGAGCTCGACGGCGCGCCCACCGTGCTGGAGCTGCCCGCCGACCGGCCCCGGCCGCGCCGCCGGGCCGGCGCGGGCAGGCGCGAGCGCTTCCCGCTCGACCCCGCCCTGACGAGACCGCTCGGCGAGGTCGCCGAGCGGGTGGGCGGCACCGTCTTCACCGTGCTGCTGGCCGCCTTCGCCGCCACCCTCTACCGCTACACGGGACGCGGCGACATGGTGCTCGGCACCGGCGCCCCCGGCCGCCCCGGGCGCGAGTTCGACGGCGCGCTCGGCTTCTTCGCCAACATCGTGCCCGTACGCCTGCGCCCGGCCGGCGAGACGCCCTTCACCGACCTGGCCGACGCGGTCAGCGAGGCGGCCTTCGACGCCTTCGACCACCAGTACGTGCCCTTCGAGAAGCTCGTGGAGTTCCTGCAGCCCGAGCGCGACGCCGGGCACACCCCTCTGGTGCAGGTCGTCTTCACCATGTGGGACGCCGGGGCCGCCGAGCGTTCCATCGGCGGCGTGCCCGCAGCCGAGGCCGAGGTGACGCGCGGCCGGTCCCGCTTCGACGTCGCGGTCGAGGCCGTGCGCCGGGGCGACCGGGTCGACTTCTTCGTCGAGTACGACGACGCCCTCTTCGACGAGGCCACGATCGCCCGCGTGATGCGCCACTACGAACGGGTGCTGCGGGCGGTCGCCGACGACCCGGCCCAGACCGTCGCGGACATCCCGATGATCGCCCCGGAGGAGCGGGCCACCCTCACCCAGGGCGACGTGAGCGTGCTCGACCACGACGGCAACGTGCTGCCCGCCGGGGCCGTCGGCCAGCTGGTCCGCCGCTCCGGCGGCGGGCGCGGGGCCGGTCCCACCGGCCGCCTGGCCACCCGCAGGCCCGACGGGCGCGTGGTCGAGCGCGGGCGCGAGGACCGGCTGGTCGGTCTCGGCCCGTTCCAGGTGCAGCTGGAGGACGTCGAGGAGGTGCTGCGCGCCCATCCCGCCGTGCGCGACGCCGCCGTCGTCGCGGTCGAGGGCGGCGCGGGCCGCGAGCTGGTCGCCTACACCGTCGCCGGGCCGCCCCCCGACGAGCTGCGCGCCGTCCTCGTCGAGCGGCTGCCGCAGTACATGGTGCCCGCCGTCGTCGTGCCGGTGGACCACATCCCGCGCGCCGGGGACGGCAGCGTCGAGACCGGGCGGCTGCCCGACGCGGGCGAGCGCGACGAGCGGGCCGAGCTGCCCGCCCTGGAGGCCGCGCTCTGCGTCATCTGGGCACGCGTGATGAACCTGGACGTGGTGGAGCCCGACGACGACTTCTTCGCCCTGGGCGGCCACTCGATGCTGGCGGCCAGGCTGGTGCGCGAGATCGCCTCCGTGCTCGCCGTGCGCGTACCGCTGATGGCGCTGTTCGAGAACTGCACCCCCGCCGACCTGGCCGACCACATGGCGGCCAAGCACCCCGCGCTGGAGCACACGCTTGGCGAGGCGGGCCGCGCCGGTCGCGCGGGCCGTACGGTCTTCACGAAGGAGCCCGGGAAGGCCGAGGAGCCCGACACCAGCGCGCTGTCCACCGCGCAGCTGCAGATCTGGATCAACGAGCAGCTGGCGGGCGGCGACGCGCGCGACTTCATCGCCGCCGTCACCTACCGGGTGCGCGGCCCGCTCGACGTGGACGCCCTGCGCGGCGCGTTCGACGCGGTGGTCGCGCGGCACGAGAACCTGCGCGCCCGCGTGGCGCTCGTCGGCGACGTGCCGGTGCTGCGCTTCGACCCCGGCGTACGCGTCGAGCTGCCCGTCGAGGACCTCACCGGCCTGCCCGGGGACGAGCGGGCGCGGGAGGCGGCCCGCCGCACCGCGCGCGACGCCGGCACCGGCTTCGACCTGTCCACCGCGCCGCTCGTACGGGCCACCCTCTACCGGCTCGGCGAGGACGACCACGTCCTCGCGCTGGTCCAGCACCACCTGGTCACCGACGGGGTGTCCATCGGGCTGCTGGTGGGCGAGCTGGGACGCCTGTACTCCGAGCGGGACGCCGCCCCCGCCGCGCCGCACCTGCGCTTCGCCGACTACGTGGCCTGGGAGCAGGCCTGGCTCGGCGGGCCCGAGGCCGCGGCCTCGGAGCGGTTCTGGCGAGAGCGGCTGCGCGAGGCGCCCGAACTGGTCCTGCCCAGGACGCGCGAGGGGCGGCGCGAGGGCCGCGACACCGAGATGATCGCCCACCGCCTGCCGCACGCCGAGTCGCGCAGGCTGCTCGCGCTGGCCAGGCAGAGCAGGGCCACGCCCTACATGCTGGTGACGGCCGCGTTCGCGGCGATGCTGGCGCGGTGGAGCGGCCAGGACGACGTGGTGATCGGCACCACCGCCGACAACCGGCCGCTGCCCGGCCTGGAGGGCGTGGTCGGCTGCTTCGTCAACATGGTGGCGCTGCGCGTCGACTGCGGCGGCGACCCCACCTTCGCCGAGCTGACCGGGCGGGTGCGCAGGACCGTGCTGGAGGCCTACGCCCACCAGAGCACCCCGTTCAACGAGGTGGTGCGGGCCTTGAGGATCCACCCCGACCCGCGCCGGATGCCGCTGTTCCAGGTGACCTCCGACTGGGCGGGCGACGGCCCCGCGATCCCGGAACTGGCCGGCTGCGAGGTCGGCTTCGACTACGTGCACACCCGGGCCAACCGCTACGAGCTGGAGATGTACGCCGGGATGGCAGGGGAGCGGGTCGTGCTCGACCTGGAGTACGCCGTCGAGCTCTGGGACGGGAAAGAGGTCGAGGAACGCCTGGAGCGGGTGGCGGCCCTGCTCACCAGGGCCGTGGTGGAACCGGAGACCAGGATCTCGAAGCTGCTCGCCTGACCGGGCACACATCGTGGGGCGGCCTCCTGGCGGGGGGAGGCCGTCTCACCGCGTCCGGGGTTCGGGGGTGGGGAACATGCCGGCACCGTCGATATGACGCGCGTCACTCCCCGGACACCCCGGGTCGGGCATGCGCGATCATCACCGGAACGGACACCCGTTTCCTCGATGTCGCCGATCTGGCCGAAACCCCGTCCGTGGCGGTCGTGGTCGACGTCATGCGCGCTTTCACCGTGGCCGCCCGGGCCTTCGCCCAGGGGGCGGAGAAGATTGTTCTTGCCGGGTCGCCGGACGAGGCCCTGGCGCTCAAGGCTCGCCACCCGGACCGGGTGACGCTCAAGGACGGTCCGCCCGCGCCCGGGTTCGACGCCGTCAACTCGCCGGGCCCGCTGCGGTCCATCGATCTCGGCGGACGGACCGTCGTGCAGATCAGTGGCAGTGCGGCCGAGGATGATCGCCGGACGAGGTGCCGAGGTCGTCGTCGTGCCCGGCCTTGATCCGTGACCACTGGGCGGTCGGGCGGCCGTCCGTCCGGAACTGGTCACCCCTGGAGTCCCAGTGCCGAGGCCAGCCCTCCGGCGAGTCCTCCCAGAACTCCTGCCGGCCGTGGACGGTCAGGTCCAGCAGCCCGTACGACGGCGCCATCGGCTCGTTGCCGCGGCCGGTGGTCCAGTAGGTCTCGTAGACCTTGCCGTCGTCGCGGAGATAGCTGACCAGGATGCCGAAGTGCCGGTCCGCGACCAGCCGGTCCACGGCGTCCTGCGGCACCGAGTACCAGGGAACCGTCCAGCCCATGAAGTCGCGGTAGCGCGAGCTCTCCTCGTACGGTCCCTGGCAGAAGGTCGCGTAGCCGACGTCCCGCGAGTGCAGGTAGGACAGCTCGTTCATGTGGGCCGTGGAGAAGGTGCAGCCCTCGCACTGCTCCGCGGCGGGCCTGCCGGTGTGCCACATCTGGAAGTAGGCGATCAGCTGGGACCGGCCGCCGAAGACGTCGATCAGCGGCACCGGGCCGTCGGCCCCGATCAGCGGGGTCCGCGGATCGACCTCGACCATCGGCAGCCGGCGGCGTTCGGCGGCCAGCGCGTCCCCGGCCCTGGTGTGGGCCTTCTCCCTGACCCGGAGCTCGTCGATCCTCGCCTGCCAGGTCCGCCGATCGGCGACCTGCGGAAGGGGGTGTCCGGCTGCTGACGTCTCTGTCATGCGACCTGTCTAGCCCAGTCGGAGAGTGCGGGACAACACCTTCGGCCGATCTCGGAGACGCGGAGCCGGCCGGTGCCGATCACCGCGTCGGGACTTCCGGGCCCGACGCACCGTGGCGTGACCCTCCGGCTCGGCTCGGCGCGACGCGGTGCCCGGCCGCGACCTCGTCAGGGACGACGCCCAGGCGCTCGGCCGTCAGGCGGCGGAGGAAGCCGGGCGGAGGAAGCCGGGCGGGAAGGGGCGGCCCTGGTCGTGCAACCCGAATCCCGTGATATGTCCGGCCATCCGTGTGATAACTTCGTCGGCGCCGTGCGGTGGTACGACTGGAGGAGGTGAGACCGATCAACGCTGTGATGACGGGTCGGGGCTCCCTCCTTCGCATGGTCTAGGGAGCGCCCGCACAAGGCACCCCCGAAAGGCTCTGAAACGCCATGCGCTTCAGCTTGACCTCCGAGACGTCGACCGACGGTCTCACCGAACATTCCTTCACCCTGGGCGAGATCACCGGCGTGCTGTTCACGCCGCGAGATGCCACCGGCCCCCGCCCGCTGATCCTGATGGGACACGGCGGCGGCCAGCACAAGAAGGCTCCCGGCGTCCTGGCCGGCGCGCACAGGTTCGCCGCCGAGGGGGGTTTCGCCGTCGCCGCGATCGATGCCCCCAACCACGGCGACCGGCCGAAGGACGAACGGTTCATCCGGTTCGCGGCTGACATGCGGGCCCGTATGGCCGCCGGCGAGGATCCGGCCGGGCTGGTCGCGGGCATGCACGACCTGCTGGCCGACCGGGCCGTCGCCGACTGGCAGGCCGTTCTGACCGCGGTCCAGGAGCTCGACCAGGTGGGCGCCGGCCCGGCCGGCTACTGGGGCGTGTCGATGGGCTGCGGGCTCGGCGTGCCGCTGCTCGCCGCCGACTCCCGGATCCGCGCCGCGGTGCTGGGCCTGCTCGGCGTGAACGGGCTGGCCGAGTCCGCCGCCCGGGTCACCGTGCCGGTCCGGTTCCTGCTCCAGTGGGACGACACGCGGGTGCCCAGGGACCAGGCCCTGGCGCTGTTCGGCGCCCTGGGGTCCACGGACAAGACGCTGCACGCCAACCCCGGCGACCACGGGGGAGTCCCCGCGTTCGAGACCGACGACGCGCTGCGCTTCTTCGCCCGGCACCTGGAATCCCGGCACCTCGAATCCCAGCACCTCGGATCCCGGCACCTCGGGTAGGGCCGCCGCCTCATGACCGGCGACGCGCCACCCGCCGGCCGTCCCGGGCACGAGCGCGCCTGAGAACGTCCCCGGGCCACCTCCGGTGGTCCGGGGACGGCGGGGCCGCCGGGGAGTCACGGGAAGCCGGGGCAGACCGCGCCCCTTCCCGGTGGGCAAATGCCGAGTCGAATTCTAATTCCCGACAAAAACACATAAGACCCGAAACGGCGGAGACTTGCCGAGCGCCTTCCCGTCCCGATCGTCACGGGCGGGTCTCCGTGGCCGGAATCTGCCACTCCACCTGCATCCGAGGTCTTGCGCCCTTCCCGGCATTAATGGTTAGGTCGCTTACATGACGGGCGTGCCAGCGTATAAGGCGGGTGAAATTAAGGTCGAATCAATCGTGATTCGCCCGCCACGGATCTCCTCCGGATCCTGATCGTCGCCGGATTGGCGATAAATGCTTCAGTAAGAGCATGAGCAGGGGCGGCGAGGCCCTCTCGTTTCATCTTCCACTGTTACCGATAGACATTCCTCCCCGAAGTTGGACCGTTCCAAGCGGCGGGAACGGCCCGGCGACGGCACGAATGCAGCCTCGTGTCCCCGTATGCCGGGGGTCTTTTTCTCGCTCGGCGCACCACCTCAGATCGAGAATTTATTAGCGAGAACCCTCATGTGATCGACCAGGAGTTCAATTCGTCATGCTCGAATTCCTGGCCAGGTGCGAGCACATGGGTGTTCTCGACGCCGGATCGTTTGGAGCCTCCTCCGTGACGAGTTCGCTTTCCGATGTCCAGAGTCCCTTTCCAGAGCCGACGGGCTTCCGGTCACTCACGCCGGGCCTCACCGCGGCCTTCGACCCCGAGCATTTCCACGACGGTGCCGTGGGCATCGTCAGCCGCCTGACGACGTATCTGGGCGACCGGTCGGTCCGGGGGCTCGACCTCCTCGACCCGGCGGTGCTGCTGAAGACCGCGCGGGGGCTGATGACCCCGGAACGGCAGCGCATCGCCGACTTCGACCCCGACCGGGTGAACCAGATCGTCGACCTGTACACCGGGACCGGCATCCCGGTCTACTCGCCCGGCTACATGGGGCGGCAGTTCTCCGGCGTGGTGCCGCTGGCCAGCCTCATCGACCTGGTCGGCTCGGTGGTCAACCAGCCCTCCTCCTTCTACGAGGCCGGGCAGCTCCCCAACGTCGCCGAACGGCTCATGGCCGAGGAGCTCAACCGGTTCATCGGCTGGGACCGCGACCGGTTCGCCATGCTGACGACCTCGGGGGGCTCCCTGGCCAACCTGACCGCGCTGCTGGCCGCCCGCAACCGGGCCTTCCCGCAGATATGGACGCGCGGCGCCGGCGGCGTGCCGGACCTCCCGGCCATCGCGGTCAGCGAGGACGTCCACTACAGCGTGACCCGGGCGGCCGGGGTGCTCGGCATCGGGGAACGGCAGATCGTCCGGCTCCCGGTCGACCGGGCCGGGCGGATCCGCCCCGACCTGGCCGGTCCGGTGCTGGACGAGGCGCGGCGGCGCGGCCTGCGGCCGTTCTGCCTGGTGGCCTCGGCCGGGACCACCTCGATGGGCGCCTTCGACCCGCTGGAGGAGCTCGCGGCCGTGGCACGCCGGTACGACCTCTGGCTCCACGTGGACGGGGCGCACGGGGCGAGCCTGCTGCTGTCGGACCGCCACCGCGACAGGCTGCGCGGCATCGAGCAGGCCGACTCGCTGACCTGGGACGCCCACAAGATGCTGTTCATGCCGGCGCCGTGCACGCTGCTCTTCTACCGCGACGGCACGGCGGCGCGCGGCGCGTTCCGGCAGCGCGCCAGCTACGTCTTCGACGAGGAACCGGACGTCTACAGCGCCTACGACAGCGCGGACAAGAACTTCGAGTGCACGAAACGCCCGATGATCATGCCGCTCTGGACGGTCTGGTCGGTCTACGGCCCGGCGCTGTTCGCGCAGAAGATCGACCGGCTGTGCGCGGTGACCCGGCAGGCGCACCGGATGCTCGCCGCCGAGCCGGACTTCGCCGTGGCGCACGAGCCGGAGTCCAACATCCTGTGCTTCCGGTACCAGCCGGAGGGCCTGGAACCGGCGAACACGCACCGGCTGCAGCTGGAGATCCGTAACCGGATCCGGGGCGGCGGGCGCTTCTTCATCTCCAAGGTCGACATCGACGGGGTGGCGGCACTGCGGGTGGTGGTGATGAACCACCTGATCGACACCGACCACCTGGCCATGCTCATCGCCGAGATCAGGGACATCGGGCAACGGGTGCTGCGCGCGAGCGCCGCGGCCCGGCACGACCAGCGAAACGGGAGTCATTCATGACCATGACGGGTTTGGACATCGCCACCTCGGCGGAACTGGCGGAACGACTGATCTCCGAGGAGGAGCTGCGGCCCCGCTCGGTGGACGAGGTCGTCAGGTTGCCGTCGTTCGCCGGGAAACTGGAGGAGTGCGGGCGGCTCACCGAGGTCCCCTACTGCCAGGCCCCGCTCGACCTGCAGAACGCGCTGGTGTTCCGCCGGCTCCAGCAGCTCGTCGGCATCGCCCTGCTCAACCCGCTGTGGCGCGAGCGGCTGCACTACTTCGGGATCCACGACCTCCCCGCCGACATGTCCGAGTGGGAGAAGATTCCCCTGTCGGACAAGACCGTGCAGCGGGACATGTTCATGGGCGCGCGGGCCGGGATGGTCGTGCCGCTCGACCGCGGCGGGTTCGAGGTGGTGGCCAGCGGCGGCACCGGTGACGGCATGCCCCTGGAGATCGTGTACTCCCTGCGGGAGCTGCGCGACACCTACCGCATCGCCGGGGCGTTCATGGGCGCCTACCAGCTCGGCCGCTACCTGCGCGGCCCCGCGCCGCGCTGGCTGTTCACCACCCTGGCCGACTACCAGATGTGGAGCAGCGGGACCATGGTCGGCGGCGTCCTGTCCCACGTCCCCGAGGTCAACTACATCGGCGCGGGGCCGGTGAGCGCGCCGGTGCTGGAGCACATGTTCTCCTACCCGGGCCACAAGGCGCTGATGGGCATCACCGCCGGCATCGCGCTCCTGCCCGAGCTGGGCGCGGGCCTGTCCCCGCACGCCAGGGCGAGCTTCCGGGTCGCCATGTACGGCAGCGGCTCCCTGCCGCAGCGCAAGCGCGACGAGCTGCAGGCGTTCTTCCCCAACGTGTCGATCCTCAGCTACTTCGCCGCGACCCAGGCCGAGTGCGTCGGGCTCCAGCTCGACCACGCCTCGCCCGCCCTCTCCGCCGTGCCGGGGCTGCACCTGGTGGAGATCGTGGACGAGCACGGCCGTGCCGTCGCCGAGGGGGAGGAGGGCGAGCTGGTCGTCACCCGGCTGCACGCCGACGAGACGCCGCTGCTCCGGCTCAAGCTCGGCGACCGGATGGTCCGCCGCCCCGCCCTGAACGGGTCCGGGCTGCGCACCGAGCGGTTCGAGTTCGCCGGGCGCACCGCCGACGTGCTGCACCTCAACGACAGCCAGTACTCGGCGACGCTGGCCTACGCGGCCCTGCGCGGGCGGCTGCGCTCGACGACCGGCGTCGACCTGGACCTGGTCGCGCACGAGGTCCAGTTCCACAACCACCGCGAGGAGCGGGCCCTGACCCTGCTGGTGGCGGTGGACGACGCCGAGGGCACGGCCGCGGCCGTCGAGCACGCCCTCGGCCCGAGCGGGACGCGGCAGCTGTTCACCCAGTCGCTGCCGAGCTCCCTGTCGCTCTTCAACGACCGGGAGGCGAACGCGGCGGCCATCGAGCAGACCGGATACGAGTTCCGGCTGGTGTTCGTGCCCCGTTCCTCGCCGCAGATCGAGCGGACCGCCGTCGGCAAGACGCCGCTGGTCAGGGACCGGGGCTGAGCACGCGGTGGCCCGCACGCCCGAAAGACATCCGACAAGGGAGGATCAGTGAAACCCAGGATCAGCATCGTCGTGATGGTCGACGCCGTGGGGGCGTTGTCCGATCGGACGCTGCACAACGGCAACATCTCGCTGGTCGACGACAGCCCGGCGGGCAGCAAGCACCAGGGGACCCCCGACCTCGTCACGGCGGTGACGCCGGGACAGGTCGTCCAGTGGACGCCCATCCATGTGGACGTGCAGACCCCGGTCGAGATCCAGGCGATCGAGTTCCTGTCCGGTGCGCCCGTCTCGGCCCCGGCCGGTCAGACCGCGCACGGGACGGCGGTCGACGCCGTGGCCTCCAACGGGTTCGAGAACCACGACCTCCTGGTGTGGGAGGGCATCGTGCCCTACGACATGGTTCCCGGTGTCCCCTACCGGTACCGGCTCTCCGTCAGGCTCCACGAAGGACCCAACAGCGTGCTGCACATCGACTCGCCCGCGCTGCTGCGCGTGTGAGCCACGTTCTGCGAAAGGCGGTTCCATGGCCCAGCAACACGGGATCATCGTGCTCTTCGACGTCGAGAACGCGCTGCGGACTCGATCGCTCGACGGCAACACGTACTGGTTCGACAACATGAAGTTGTTCGGCTCGGCCGGGGTCGGCACCGAGCAGCTGGTGACGATCGTGCCCGGCACCCACTTCCTCGACGGGACGCAGGCGACCGAGCAGGTGCTGAACTGGCTGCCCGCGGCGCTGGGGTCGATCCCCCCGACGGTGCCGCGCAACTACCTGGCCGAGCAGGAACGCGCCGACGACCGGCGCACGCTGAACGAGCTGGCCTCGCTCGGCGGCGACGGCGACGGCGTGAACGACGCCGACCTCAAGCGGCTGCAGCGGCGGGTCGGCAAGCGCGCCCGCAAGCCGAGCGGCGGGCGCGGCCTCACCGCGGCCAAGCTGCTGGACGTCACCGGCAAGACCACGAGCGGCGCCGGCGCGTACAACTACCCGGCTCCGGTGATCACCGACATCACCGGCGAGGCCGTCACCGAGAAGATCATGTATCCGGCCCAGTACGGATCGCCCGACATGATCTACGACGGCTGGTACTGGGCGGCGACCGTCGACACGAGCCGGCCCGGCGTCTACTCGTACACCATGCAGATCCAGCTGCACGAGCTGGTCGAGCGGAACGACGAGCTGGTCTGGGAGTCCGTGGAGATGACCTGCAAGTCCAGTCTCAAGATCATCAATGACCCGAAGCGGAACGGGTTCACCGGTGCCGGAGTGGGCGCGCTTCCCCTCCCGGCCGTCCCGGCCGCCCGCTGACCCGACCCGGAGCTTTCCCGAGTGGAGGAACCGCATGCCCCCCAGGAGCAAGCAACCCGAACGCCGGCCCGCCCGGCCCGTGACGATCACCGCGGTGGTCGATCCCGTGGCCGCGCTGGCGTCGGAGAACCTGGACGAGAACATCTACTTCTACGACACCAACAAGGCCGCGGGGTCCACCGGTTTCGGCACCCCCGAGCTGCACAGCCGGGTGCGCAAGGGTGACACCCTGCTGTGGAACGTGATCCCGCTGGAGTGCGAGACCTATGTGTCCCTCAGCGACATCGAGATCGACCCGCGGATCGCCGAGCCCACCCAGAAGGTCTACCCCGGCACCGACATCGTGTTCTGGACCGCCGAGGTCAAGCAGGATCTCACCGAGCCGGTCCCGTACCGCCTCTCGTTCCTGCTCGGCACCGTCAGCACACCGTTCAGTCCCACCGCCCGGCCGGCCCTGGCCGGTGCCGCCGACGAGGCAAAGAAGGAAGGCCGATGACCCAGGCGTACGCGGCCGCGGACTTCACCGATCGCGGCCAGCTCAACTCCGTCCAGCTGAACGTGGTGACCCTCGTCGACATGGAGAGGGCCGCCGCGACGCAGTCCCTCGAAGGCTGCCTCTACATGATGGACAACAGCGTCGGCGGGGTCGGGCAGGGCAGCGACCACCTGGAGACCATCTGCAAGCAGGGGCAGGTGATCAACTGGATCATCCGCCCGATCGACATGCACCGCGGCGCGGACGGCACCTGGCCCCCGATGCCGAAGATCAACAACATCGTCTTCCTCGACATCGAGAAGGGGGACGAGGACGACGTCGCCGAACGCCGGATCATGACCGAGCTCAAGGTCTACGGCGCCCCCGACCGGATGCGCGACAAGTACACCGCCGTCTACTACTACTGGGCCGGGGCGGTGATGAGCGAGGCCCGCCCGGGGCTCTACCGCTACCGGTTCGTCCTGGAGCTGGAGAAGGAGCACGGCACCGACAAGCTGTATCTGAACTCGGCCCGCTATCCCGCCCTGCGGGTGCTGCCCGTCTGACGGCCCCCGGGGCCGCGAGCGCGGTGAGGTGAAGGTGGAGGTCATGGTCGCCGCCGGGCGGCCATGACCGGCCGGACGCGCGCCCCGATCCCGGTTCTGTGGTCCCGGGACGGCCGTCATCGGGACGGGCGTCATCGGGACGGGCGTCATCGGGACGGGCGTCATCGGGACGGGCGGAGCCGGGAGCACCGCCGGTCACGGGGCCGCACGGGTCCGGTATATCCGGGACACGCGGGAGCCTGGCGGCCTTCCGGGCAGGTCAGGGCGCCGGCGGTATGCTCGGCCGAAGATCGTCCCGCGGTCCGTCCGGTCGGCGTGACCCGGACGACGCCCGACCGCGCAGCGAACGGAGCCGCCCATGACGACCACCGTCACCGTGATCGGCGGCCCGACGGCCCTGCTGGAACTCGGCGGGCTGCGCATCCTCACCGATCCGACCTTCGACCCGCCGGGAGACTACCCCGCCGGGCCGCTCACGCTCACCAAGACCGTCGGCCCGGCCCTGTCCCCCGCCGACGTCGGCCGGGTGGACCTCGTGCTGCTCAGCCACGACCAGCACCCCGACAATCTCGACAGGCTGGGGCGCCGGACGATGGCCGCCGCGCCGCTGACCCTGAGCACGTTCGAGGCGGCCGCGCGCACCGGGGCCACCCCGATGCACCCCTGGCAGTACCACGACGTCGGCCGGGTCCGCGTCACCGCCGTTCCCGCCCTGCACGGCCCGCCGGGATGCGAGCCCATCGTCGGCCAGGTCATCGGCTTCGTGCTCACCGGCGACGGGTTGCCCACCGTCTACGTCAGCGGGGACAACGCCTCGCTGGGGTGCGTGCAGCTCATCGCCGCGCGGTTCCCGGCCGTCGACGTCGCGCTGCTGTTCGGCGGCGCCGTCCGCACGCCCATGATCGAGGATCGGCTCACCCTGAACGCCGCCGAGATGACGATGGCCGCGCGCCTGCTGAACGCCCGGCACGTCGTGCCGCTCCATGTCGAGGGCTGGAGCCACTTCACCGAGGGGCAGGCGGACGTGCTCGCCGCCTTCTCCGAGGCCGGTCTCGACCACCTGCTCACCTCCCCCATTCCGGGGCGGCCGCTCCTGCTGATGCCTGTCTGACAAACGATCATCCCGGCCGCGGCCGGACGATCGTTCACGGTGTGACGAGGTGAACCGATCGGCGAGGCCCGGCGGGAGGTCGTGGAGCGAGCCGGGCGGGGGGCCGGTGTCCGCGGGGGTGTCGCGTCCGGGGCTGACCCGGGTGTTCCGTCACAGCCGGACCCGCGGCCGGGCCGAAGACCGTACCGTCCCCGCCGTGCTCTGCCGGGCGCCCGCGACCGTGCCAGCGAGTTCCCGCAGCGCCCGTTCGGAGTCGCTCCCCGGTTCGGCCGCCAGGGCGACGAACTTCTGGCCGGTGCCGCCGACGGACAGCACCTCCCAGGAAAGGGTGAGGTCGCCCAGTGTCGGGTGGCGCAACTCCTTGGCCTCGTTGCCGCGCGTCTGCACCTCGTGGCGGGCCCAGATGTTCCGGAACTCCTCGCTGTGGAGGGTGAGCTCCTCCACCAGACCGTGCAGGTACGGGTCGTCGGGGTCTGCTGCCACGGCGGAGCGTAGCTGCGCCGTCTTGGCGCGGGCGGCTTTCTCCCAGTCGGGGTAGAAATCGGCCGCTCGCGGATCGAGGTAGATCATGCGCAGGCAGTTGTCGATGTTGGTCATGCCCTCGTACAGGGCCCTGATCATCGGATTGACGGCCAGGATGTCCAGACGCCGGCCGATCACCATCGCGGGGGCGTCCGGGCAGAGGCGGATGAGCCGGAGCAGGCTGGGACTGACCCGCTCCACGGCACCTGTCTCTACCTGGGGACGAGTCCAGGGGTGGGCGAGCGAGTAGAGGTAGCCGGTGGCGTCGGGCTCCAGGCGCAGCACCCGTGCCAGGGCGCTCAGCACCTGGGGAGAGGGGTTGCGCTCGCGTCCCTGCTCCAGCCGGATGTAGTAGGAGGCGCTGACGCCGGAGAGCAGGGCGACCTCCTCGCGCCGCAGCCCCGGGGTGCGAGAGGAGGGGGAGTGCAGGAAGCCCACCTGTGCTGGACTGGTGGCCTCTCGCCGGGCGCGCAGGAACTCGCCGAGCAGGTTGCGTTTACCGTTGTCCATTTAATCACTATATGTCCGTATTGCCTGATCAGCTCAACGTGACACTTCTTCGGCTGTCGGTCGCGGTTCTTTCGGCGGGACTGTCGCCTTTCGCGGAATGGCCCGGTCGCCTTTCCTCGGACCGCTTCGGGGTGCCGGTGATATGTGCCGATTCGTACGGGAAGACGGCCGGGGGGTCGAGGTGCGGGACGCGCAGGACGAAGCGGGTGCCCTTGGGGGAGTCCTCAAGGGTGAGGCTGCCGTGGTGCCGGCGGGCGATGTCGCGGGTGATGGCCAGGCCGAGGCCGCTGCCGCCGCTGTCGAGGCGGCGGGCGTCCTCGAGGCGGGTGAAGTGTTCGAAGACGCGCCGGCGGTCGCCGGGGGGAATGCCGGGGCCGTCGTCGGTGACGGCGATGACGGCCTGGCCGCCGGCGGTGGTGAGGGTGAGGTCGACCGCGGTGCTCGCGTGCCGGCGGGCGTTGCTGAGCAGGTTGGCGAGGGCGCGGACGACCTGGATGCGCGACCCGCAGACCCACACGTCGCCCTGGACGTGCAGCCGGACCGGGATGCTCCGGGGCACGCCGCCGGGCCCGTTCGCACGCGCGCCGGCCGGTCCGCGGGCGTGAGTGCCGCCGGATCCGGCGGCGGAGGCGCCGTTCGCCCGGCGGGCGTGAGCGGTGTGCTCCGCGTCGACGGTGGCGGCGTCGCGGAGGCCGGTGCGGGTGCGCGTCCCGTTCGTACGGGCGGCTTCCTGGGTGAGGAGATCGGTGAGATCGATGAGCTCGTGCCCGGGGGCGGCGACGGCGGCGTCCGTGCGGGCCTGGGCGAGCAGGTCGTTGACGATCGTGTCGAGGCGGTCGGCGATGTTCAGGGCCGTGCGCAGGGTGCGGAGGGGATCGGTGTCCTCGGGGTGGGCGAGGGCGTCCTCGAGTTCGGCGCGCAACCCGGTGATCGGGTTGCGCAGCTCGTGGGAGGTGGTGGCGACGAAGTGGCGCTGCCGGGCGAAGGCCTCGTCGAGGCGGGCGAGGGTCTGGTTGGTGGTGCGGGCCAGCTCGGCGATCTCGTCGTCTCCCGGCGGGACCCGCATGCGGCGGCCGAGGTCGTTCGCGGTGACCCTGCCGAGCTCGGCGCGGATGGCCTGGACGGGACGCAGCGCGCGGCCCAGGGCCCACCAGGTGGCCACGCCCGTGCCGGCGGCCGAGATCAGGACGAGGGCGGCCGCGAGGTATTCGAGCCTGTGCGCCCGGAGCAGGCCGGAAACGCCCGGCCCGGCCATCGGATCGGCCTGGGTGTAGGCGTCGGAACCCAGGATGTGGCGGACGCACAGGCAGGCGCTCGCGCTGAGCGCGGCCAGGACGATCAGCACCAGCAGGGACATGGCCGCGGTGCAACGCCCGCGGATGGATCGGGGACGGCGGATGACGGGGATGATGGTCATGTTCTCTCCGGCGGGACGTGGGCCTGCGGTTGGCGAGGCGCGGACGGGTGATCGCGTTCGGGGCGCCGCGGCGGCGAGGCCACCCGGGATCGCGGAGGTGTGCCGGAGGAGGTCGCCGGGTCCGGCGCGCAGGGCGAGAACGTGGTGGCCGGGTGGGCGCTCGTCCTCCCCGGCCGTACGGGGAGGCCGGTGTTCCCGGCCGGGAGGGAGGTGAGTACCTCGGGCCGGCGGAGGAGATCGCCGAGATGCCTGCTGCTGTTCATGCCGTCACCATAGGCCGGGGTCGCTCACCCAGACTGGCCGTGGCACTCCCACGCACCCGCCACCCGGAAGGGCAGGTCACGGGGCTGCGGGCGGGCCGGCGCCCTCTGCCGGGAGGGGGCGCCCGCCCTGTCCGGCGGGTCGCTTTCCTCAAGGGTTTGACTGGTACTGATACAACCAGGCAAATCAGACAAATCGGATATATGCTTCCTCGATGGCCAGTGAAAGCCCGCTTGGCGAGTTTCTTCGCGCCCGGCGCGCGGTCACCACTCCCGCCCAGGTCGGACTGCCGGACACCGGACTCCGCCGGACGCCCGGTCTGCGACGGGAGGAGGTCGCGATGCTGGCCGACGTCAGCACCGACTACTACATTCGTCTGGAGCAGGGACGCGAACGCCACCCGTCGGACCAGGTGATCGGCGCCCTGGCGGAGGTGTTCGGCCTCGGCGCGGACGCCATGGCGCACCTGTACGCGCTGGCGCGCACGGACACGCCGGTCCACCGGGGGCCGCGCGCGCCGGCGGCCGCCACGGCGCGGGTCAGCCCGCACCTGGTCCGGCTGATGCACACCTGGCAGACGCCGGCCTTCGTGATGAGCCGGTGCATGGACGTGCTGGCCATCAACCCGCTGGCCACGACCTTCTACGGGTGGGGGCTGCGCTCGGGGCTGAGGGTGGGCGGCAACATACTCAGCGCGATCTTCCTTGACGTCGCCGCGCGGAAGTTCTACCCCGACTGGGAGGCCGCCGCGCACGCCGCGGTCGCCGACCTGCGCGCCACCGCCGGGAGGGACCTCGACGACCCCCGCCTGGCCGAGCTGGTCGGAGAGCTGTCCGATCGCAGCGGCGACTTCCGCCGCATGTGGGCCCGGTACGACGTGCAGACCGAGGTCGGCCGTGTCATCCGCTTCCGCCATGACCTTGTCGGGGAGCTGAGGCTCGACTACGACATGTTCTCCGTCGCCGAGGCGCCCGGCCAGCGACTGGTCACCATCCAGGCCGCCCCCGGCAGCCCCTCCGCGCACGCGCTCGCCGTGCTCTGCCGGCAGGCCCGCGAACACGATCCCGCCTCCGGCCGTCCCGCGCGGTGTTCCGGCGTGGAAGACGAGCGTCCGGCCCTCGGGGGGGCGCCGTGCTGAGCCGGCGTCCGCTCTCGTTCCGGACTCGCAGGACGGTGGCGACCGCCGTCCTCGCGGCATGTGTGTGCGTCGGCTGCGGCCTGCTCTTCCTGATGTTCGCCCATGGCAGGGAGGTGGATCTCTCCCAGGCCCGCGTCACGGACGCCTGGAACCGGGTGGTCCCTCTCATCCGGCAGGGCCCGCTCCCGTCCGTCCTGTACAGGGGTGAGGTCGAGGCGATCCAGGTGCTGGACGTCCGCGGCCGGGTGGCCGCGTCCACCCCGGAACTCGTCGGCAGGCCGCCGATCGCCACCTTCCGGGCCGATGACCGGAACGTGCGCACCACCCGGGTGCTGTGCCCGCCGCGCGGGCCGGCGGGCTGCGTGACCGTCACCTCCTACAAGGTCTACCAGCCGCAGGGGGTCTGGCTGCTCTACGTGGCGGTCCCGGAGGTGCCCTGGTACGGCACGACCACGGACCTCCTGCTGGTCGTGGGCGTGTCCCTGGTCGTGACCACCATGATGACCGCGTGGTCCTTCCGCGACCTCACCAAGGTCATGGCGCCGGTGAACGCCATCCGGGCCGAACTCGGGGAGATCACCTACACCGCCCTCGATCGGCGGGTCCCGGTTCCCACGCACTACCAGGAGATCAGGCTCCTGGCGGAAACCGTGAACGACACCCTGGACCGCCTAGAGAGCGCCTACACCCGGCTGCGGCGCTTCACCGCGGACGCCTCGCACGAGCTGCGCACCCCCGTCACCGCGATGCGCGCCCACCTGGAGGAGGCGCTGCTGTACCCGCATGACACCGACTGGCCCGAGATGACCCGCGCCGTGCTCGCCGGGGTGGACCTGCTCCAGATGACCGCGGCCGACCTGCTGATCCTGGCCCACCTGGACGCGCGCCCGCCCCTGCGTCACGATCCGACCGATCTGTGCCTGCTGGTCCGCGCCGAACTGAACCGCAGGACGGGCCGAAACAAGATCACCGAGAACCTGCCGGAGAGCGCCCATGTCAGGTGCGACCGGCTGCGGATCACCCGGCTGCTGTGCAACCTGCTCGACAACGCCGAACGCCACGCCGCCTCGCGGATCGTGGTGAGCGTCCGCGTCGAAGGGGCGTCGGTGATCATGGAGATCGCCGACGACGGCGCCGGGATCCCCGCCGAACACCGGGACATGGTCTTCGACCGCTTCACCCGGCTGGACGCCGCGCGCGATCGGGGCGCGGGAGGGACCGGGCTGGGACTGGCGATCGCGAGGGAGATCGCCGAGGCCCACGAGGGCGCGCTGACCATCGAGGACAGCGAGCGGGGCGCGTGCTTCGTCCTGCGCCTTCCCGCGTACGACGCCTGCCCGTCCGTCCGGACGGGGTGAACCGTCTCCCGGACGTGCCGGCGCGCGGCGACGGGCCTCGGGGGCGATCGCGCCGCCCGTCGACGGGAGACGGCGGGGCCTGGGCGGGGCGACTGTCCGGTCTCCTTGAATTCATATTTCCGACATACGGTGATTTATATGGATGAAATTCGTCTGCTGGGCGACTTCCTTCGTGAACGGCGTGAGGCCGCCTCTCCTCGTCAGGCGGGGCTGCTGGACTCCGGTTCCCGGCGGGAGCCGGGGCTGCGCCGTGACGAGGTGGCGATGCTGGCCGGTGTCGGCACCGATTTCTACGTCCGGCTGGAGGAGGGGCGCGAGCGGCATCCGTCGGGACGGGTGCTCGACACGCTGGCCCGGGTGCTCGCCCTCGAACCGGACGCCTCCCGGCACCTGCACGACCTGGCGCGGCGGTGTTCGATCCGGTACGGCGGCGGCATGGAAAGGGCCGGCCCCGGGCTCGTCGCCCTGATCCGGAGCTGGCCCGCCACCCCCGCGCTCGTGTGCGGGCGCTTTCTGGACGTGCTCGCGACGAACCAGCTGGGCGTCGTGCTGTACGACGGCCTGGACTACCGCGACAACCTGCTGCGCATGATCTTCCTCGACCCCGCCGCGCGGACCTTCTACCTCGACTGGGAGCGGCTGGCCATGGCGCGGGTCGCGTGGCTGCGCGTCGCGGCCGCGGCCGACCTGGAGCACCCCTACCTCGTCGAGCTCGTCGGCGAGTTGTCGCTGAAGAGCGAGGAGTTCCGCCGGCTCTGGGCCCGTCCGGACGTCGGGGACCTGACGTGCACGCCCCAGGGCATCCGGCACTCCATGGTGGGCGACCTGAACGTGACCGGTACCGCCTACGACGTCGGCCAGGCCTCCGGGCAGCGGCTCCTTCTTCTGCGGGCCGACCCCGGCAGCCCCTCGGAGGAATCCCTCGCCTTCCTGGGCGGCCTCGACACGAGCCCGTGAAGCCCCGCCGCCTGCGCCCTCGCCCGGCACGTTCCCGGCGGGAGGCCGTTCTGGCCGATCCCGGAAAGTACTTGACGGTTCGGAAAGGAGAAAGTACTTTCCAGATAGGAAACCGAAGGAGCCGGTATGGACATCACCCCCGAAGAGGCCGCGCGGACGCTGGACCAGGTTCGCGAGACGCAGCGCAGGGTCCTGCGCGCCGCACCGCCGATGTTCCCCGCCTGGTATCCGGTGGCGGTCTGGACCTTCGTCACCGGCATCCAGTTCGCCACCGAGATCCCGCCCACCTGGTGGCTCCTGATCGCCGTGCCGGCCCTGACGGCCGGTCTCGTCCTCGCCGTCCTCAAGTTCGTGAGAGACGTCAAGAACGCGAAGCTGCGCCCGCACTCCTCGGTGGTGGACCCGTTGGCGTGGGTCGGCTTCACCGCCTGGATGGTCGTCACCGGTCTCGCGTCCATTCCGCTGGCCCTGTGGTTCACCGGAGAGGGCCTCGCCTACCCGCGTACCCTCATGGGCGTGATCATGACCGCGATCGTGGCGATCACCTCACCTTTGGTGGCCCGGTGGATGTCCGGGCGGACCGCGAGGCGGGCGGAGACGGCGAAGTGGTGACGCCGAGGCTCGACCCGGCGATCCACGCGCCGACCCGGCTGCAGATCGTCTCGCTGCTGGCCGCCGCCGACGAGGCCGAGTTCGCCTTCGTCCGCGACAATCTGGGCGTCAGCGACTCGGTGCTGTCCAAGCACGCGAGCGCCCTGGAGACGGCCGGTTACGTGAACATCCGCAAGGGACACGTCGGCAAGCGCCCGAGGACGTGGTTCAGCCTCACCCGCGAGGGGCGCGCGGCCTACACCGCCCACGTCGCCGGGCTCCAGGCCATCGTCGCCCAGTCCGGCCTCTCGGTCCTTCCCAAATGAGGCGTGACCTCCGCCTGCCGTCCCGGTGATCGTCTCCGCCGCGCAGGGGACGGGAGACCCCCGCGTCGCGCGGCCCCGGGCCGCCGGACGTTCCGCCTATCTCGGCCGCCGCGAGCGTACGACGTCCAGGAAGGCGTGTACCGCGCGCAGGTACGCGCCGGCGGTGTCGCGGCGGACGTTGTGCCCGGCGCCGGGCACGCGGACCGCCGTCACGGTGCCGGCCGCCGCCTCCCGGAACGCGTCCGCGTCGGCGTCGGTGACCATTCCGCCGCGGTCGGCGTCGCCGTACAGGAGCAGCGTGTCGCAGCGCACGTCCGGCGCCAGGTCGTGGAGGGGGTCGAGGGAGGTGACGTCCCGCTCGCAGTAGCGCGGGTCGATCCGCTCCTTGCTGAGGGCCCACGGCGTCAGCTCCGCCTCGCTCCAGGCGGGGTCGTGCTCGCGGGCGTACGCGACGCGCCCGGCGAGATCGAGGGCGCGCAGATCGGCGAGCCAGGCCGGGACACCGCGCGGCCGGCCGCCCATCCCGTGCGGCGGCGGGTCCTCCAGGACCAGCGCGGCCACCAGCTCCGGCCGGGTGGCCGCCAGCGTGACGGCGGTGAGCGCGCCCATGGAGTGCCCGATGACGACGACCGGCTCGGTGACGCCGAGGTCGTCGAGGACGAGCGCCTGGTCGGCGGCGTGCTGCCGTGGCCCGACGGGCCCGTCGGGAAGGCCGGAGCCGCCGTGCCCGCGCGCGTCGGTGGCGACGATGCCGCCGACGCCGCCGACGCCGCCGGCCAGCGCGGGGACGACCGGCTCCCAGCAGGTGGCGGAGTCGGTGAAACCGTGCAGGAGCAGCAGCGCGGGAGGGACATCGGTGTCGCCGTGGTGGCGCCACGCGATGTGCGCGGTGCGCCGGTCGCTCACCGCCGGAGGGGTCATTTGGTGGCTCCCGAGACGAGACCGCTGTAGATGAACCGCTGCAGGGCCAGGAAGACGATCAGGCTCGGCAGGATGACGAGCGCGGCGCCCGCGGAGATGACCTCCCAGTGCGCCCCGTACGGCCCCTTGAACCGGAACAGCGACGTCGAGATCGTACCGAGTCCCTCGGAGGGCATGTACAGGAACGGGATGTAGAAGTCGTTGTAGATCGCGACGCCCTTCACGATGACCACGGTGGCGATCGCCGGGCGCAGCAGCGGCATGATGACGCGCCAGTAGATGGTGAGCGACGTCGCGCCGTCCAGCCTGGCCGCCTCGTCCAGGGACATCGGGATCGACCGGATGAACTGCAGGAAGATGTAGATGGAGACGATGTCGGTTCCCATGTAGAGGAGGATCGGAGCCCAGTGCGTGTCCATCACCCCCAGGTTGTTCACGACCTGGTAGGTGGCCACCTGCGTCGTCACGCCGGGGACGAGGGCGGCGACCAGGAAGAGGGCCATCACGACCTTCTTGAACCGGAACTGGAAGCGGTCGACCGCGTAGGCGGTCATCGAGCCGACGAAGACCGTTCCGAGAAGCGAGAAGAACAGGATGAAGGAGGTGTTCCACATCGCCTGCGGCATCTGACCGTCGGTGAAGGCGATGCGGTAGTTGTCCAGGTTGAACCAGTTTCCGGGAGCGGCGAGCGGGTTCTCGCTGGCGGCCATCTCCCCGGCGGTCCGCAGCGAGGTGAGGAGGATCGCCGCCAGCGGCACGACCACCACCGCGCAGGCCAGGACCAGTGACAGGTACATGAGAAGGCGCGCCGCCGCCCCGCGTACGGGAGAGTCACGGCGGCCACCGCGCGGGGGAGTGCCACGGCGGCGGCCGTGCGCGGCGGCTCCGGTGGCTCCGGTGGGGCCGGTCATCGTCCTCACGACTGTTCCACCCTCTCGTCGGGAACCAGCAGACGCTGGAGCCAGGTCACCAGCAGGACGATCGCCAGGAGCACGACCGCGGCCGCTGACGCGAGGCCGACCTTGTTGAAGTTGAAGGCGAGCTTGATCGTCTGGATGACGAACGTCTCGCTGTTGTTGGAACCCCCGGTCATGATGAAGGGGATCTCGAAGACCGACAGGGCACCGGAGATCGCCAGGATGGCGCTCAGGCTGATGATGGGCTTGATGCTGGGCGCGATGACGAACCTGAACTGCTGCCATCGGCTCGCGCCGTCGAGCGAGGCCGCCTCGTACAACTGCGGGGGTATCGACTGGATGGCGCCGATGAACAGCACCAGGTTCAGGCCCATGAAGCGCCACACCGAGACGCCGGCCAGCGAGGTGTTGACCAGGTCGGGATCACCGAGCCACAGGCGCGGCTCCACCCCGAACGCGCCCAGCACGGTGTCCAGGGTGCCGCCGGGCTGGAAGAAGTAGAGGAAGACGAAGCCGATGGCCACGCCGTTGACGAGGTAGGGGAAGAAGAGGATCCCCTTGAAGAGGTTCCGCAGCCGTATGTCGAAGCTCAGGATGGTGGCGAAGTACAGCGCCACGACCATCTGGACCGCGGAGCCCGCCAGATAGAACAGGCTGACGGTGAGGACCTGGAAGAACCGGGGCCTGGTGAACAGGTCGACGTAGTTGTCGGCCCCCACGAAGTTCCTGACCGGGCTGAGGCCGTCCCAGTCGGTGAGGCTGTAGACGAACATGTCCACGACGGGGACGTACGTGAACAGCACCAGCAGCGCCAGGGGGGCCAGCAGGTACGGCCAGGGGGTGTACCACCGTCGCGAACCGGCCGCGCGCGGCCTCCGGGCGGACGGCCGGCGCCGGTGGTGAGGGGGCGCGGCCTGCGGTTCCTGGTGCGGGACGCCGAGCCCCGCGACACGGAATGCGGACATCTGTTCCTTCTCTCGGAGAGGCTCCGCGTGTCGAGCCGGTGCCGCCTCTCGTCGTTCGGCGGGTGCGCGCGCGGGGAGGGACGCCGTTTCCTCCCGCGAAGGCGGGGAGGGGGCGTCCCTCCTCATGCGGGCGGAGGGGTTTCGTCTCTTCCCACGCGGGCGGGGGCGTCGCCTCTCATGCGGGCGGGGGTGCGGAGGAGGGGTGTCGCCTCTCCTCGTGCGGGCGGGGGAGGCGTGCGCGGAGGAGAGCCGCCGCCTCCTCTCGCGCGGTGGGGCCGCGCGGGCGAGGGGCGTCCGCCTGGGTGACGGCCGCCCCGTGCCCGGTGCCCGGCCGGTGTCGGCCGAGCGTCGTCAGCCGACCGTCGCCTGGGCGTCGGCCCACTTCTTGTTGAGGTCGGCGAAGACGCCGCCGAGGTCACCCTCGGCCGCCCCGCGGGCGACGTCGACGATGCGCTGGCGGTACTCCTGGGCGTTCAGGCCGATCTCCGAGGCCTTGTCGATGTCGTTGACCAGGGCGTTCTTCGCGAAGCCCATGTGGACGAACTTGACCTTGGCCTCCTGGAAGGGCTGGAGGCTCTCCGGCAGCGGCGAACCCTTGACCGACGAGATCGACAGGGCCTTCCGGGCGTCCCCGGACGAGTTGACGAACCACTCGATCCAGGCGCGGGCCGCTTCCTTGGCCTGGCTGTTGACGTTGACCGCGTACTGGTAGTCGGGCCGGACCACGCTGCAGAAGGTGCCGTCGACCTGGGCGGGAAACGGCATGAAGCCGATGTCGTCGGGATCACCGCCGGCCTTGCGCGCCGCCTCCTTCATCTGCACCACGGCCCAGGAGCCGAGCCACATCGTCGCCACCTTGCCGGTGCCGATCAGGTTCTTGGAGTTCTCCCAGTTGGTGGTGTTCGGGTCCTCCTCGGAGAGCTTGTTCCTGACGATGTCGTGCAGCAGCGTGTCGACGACGTTCAGGTCCTGGCCGGGCGCCCACGGCTCCTTGGTCTCGGCGAGTTTGTCGTTGGCGGCCGGGTCGCAGCTCGGCGAGCCGAGCGCGTTGCCCCAGTTGGTCAGCGGCCATCCGTCGTGGTAGTTGGTGTAGTACGGCGTCGCGTCCGTCTTCTCCTTGATCGCCTTCAACGCGTCGACGAACTCCTGGGGCGTCTTCGGCCAGCCGGTGACGCCGGCCCGCTCCCACACGGCCCTGTTGTAGACGAAGCCGTTGGCGGTGCCGATGTTGGCGATGCCGTAGACCTGGCCGCCGACCGTGGCCCGGTCGGTGAAGTCGTACTTCCCGGACAGCTCCGAGGCCGGGCCGAGGGGGGAGAAGAACGACGGGTACTGGCTGAGCGGCACCGAGTTGGGGATCAGCAGGACGTCCCCGTAGTTCTCGCTGTTCATGCGGATCTTCACGTCGCCCTCGTAGTCGGTGAGTCCCTGGAACCTCACCGTCACGTTGGGATAGACCTTCTTGAACTCCGCGGCGTACTTCTCCGTCGTGCCGTCCTGCACCTGGTCGGTACGGTTCGTCAGCACCGTGATCGTGCCGGTCACCTTGGCCGGGTCGTTCGGAACGGCCGCCACGCCCGCCTTCTCGCCGTCGCCTCCCCCGCCGCAGGCGGTGAGGCCGAGCACCAGGGCGACCCCGGCCGCTACCACGCGTGTTCCTCGCACGTCGTACCACTTCCTCGTTTTGAGCTGCGGCGCCGCGCTGCGTCGGCGCAGCGACGGGTACCTCGTCGTGGCCTGGCGGCTGATGGCTGCTTAACCTAGACGCAACATTTCACGGTGTCCATAGAACGGTCTAGTGTTACTTTTGCGTGACCAGAGGAGGTGTCGAGGTTGATGGCACTAAAATTTGACTCAACGTGCAGCGGTCGACTCACTGATAACAGCTGACATACACCCTGTTTAGTGGTCATTTGCTGACATCGCGCCTTTAGTCGGGCGAGTGGCGTAAAGGCCGGACGAACACCTCTGGTCGGGTCGAATCGGGCTTCGACGAGACGCGGGCGGGCAACGCCCGTCGACCGTCCGCCCGCCCCGGCGCCTTGGCCGCGCGTCCGGGCCGGTCGGCGGGGGGCCGCCGGGGGTCCGGCGGCGGTGACTCGGCGGTGGTCCGGGGTGGTCAGGGGTGGTCCGGCGGGGTCGGGTGGCGGGACGGTGCTTGCCGGTGCGACGTCCGCCACCTCCGGCCATGCCCAACCCTTTTATCAATCGTTGTAGTACGGTATGTGGGTATCCCCGGAGGTGAGGGCGCCCTGCTCACGCTGCCGGCGGGTAAGGGGGCTCACTCCGGCGGCGAGCGGGTCCGGCCCACTCGATCCACTCGCTTCGCCGGTGAACACGCCGTCCCGGGGCCCGCACGCCTTGCGGTGCCCGCCGGGGGCGAGCCGCCCGTCTCGGCGGGGGCCGCCCGTGACGCGACGGCCGGGCCGGACGCGCTCCCCGCGGCCAGGGCCGGGCGGATGGACCGTTACAGAAGGGGGATGTGCCAGGTGAGGCAGATGGACGCGACGGACAAGGGGCGCAAGGCGACGATCAAGGATGTCGCGGCGCGGGCGGGTGTGTCCCCCTCGGCCGTGTCGATCGCGCTGCACGACAAGCCCGGGGTGTCCGCCTCGACCAAGGAGCGCATCCTCCAGGCCGCCAGCGAACTCGGCTGGAGGCCGAACCAGGCGGCGGCGTCGCTGTCCGGGCACAACGTGCACACCGTGGGCCTGGTGATCGCCCGTCCGGCCCGGATGCTGGGACTGGAACCGTTCTACATGGAGTTCATCTCCGGCATCGAGAGCGTGCTGGTCCGTCGTTCGTGCTCGCTCCTGCTGCGGCTGATCGAGGCCGACGAGGAGATCCAGGTGCACCGGGAGTGGTGGCAGGGCGGTCGCGTCAACGGCAGCATCCTGGTCGACCTGCGGGTGGACGACCCGCGCGTCCCCGCCCTGGCCGAGATCGGCCTGCCGGCCGTCGTGGTGGGACACCCGAGCCTCGCGGGCCCGTTCGCGTCCGTGTGGACCGACGACGCGGCCGCGATCGTGGAGGCGGTGCGCTATCTCGCCGCCCTGGGGCACCGCCGCATCGACCGGGTCAGCGGCCCTGCCGAGCTCGGGCACAGCGTCATCCGCACCGACGCCTTCACCGCGGTGACGCGGGAGATGGGCCTGGAGGCCCGCACCGCCGTGGCGGACTTCTCCTCCGACCAGGGCAGCCGCGCGTGCCGCAACCTCCTGCTCGCTCCCGACCGGCCCACCGCGATCATCTTCGACAACGACATCATGGCCGTGGCGGCTCTCGGTGTCGCCGCCGAGTTCGGGCTCTCGGTGCCCGAGGACCTCTCGCTGCTGGCCTGGGACGACTCCCAGCTGTGCCAGCTCACCCGGCCGACCCTCTCGGCCATGCAGCACGACGTGTTCTCCTTCGGGGCGGAGGTCACGCACGCCCTCTTCCGCGTCATCAACGGGGAGGGGCACGTCTCCCACCCCGCCCAGTCCCCGAGCCTGATCCCGAGGGCGTCGACCGCCCCGCCGCGCCGCTGACGGCGGGGCCCGGACGTGCCGGCCCGGCGGGGGAGCCCCGCCGGGCCGTTCCCGTTCCCGTGCCCGCGCGGACGCGGATCGAAGGTTTCGGCTTCGCTGCTAAACGCACTAGTGAAAAGGATGAACGCGAGCTCCCCCGAGTGCGTCCGAGGCGCGGCCGGGCCGCCGGGCACAGAGGGCGACGGTGGCGTGAGCCGGGCTTCGTGATCGTTCCCCTTTCGTCCGGCACCTCCTGCGGCGACTATGGCATGCCTTCTGAGCAGGTGTTTTATCGCCTCGCCGTCCGAGGGTGCCGTGCCGTCCCGGGGGCGGGCGGTCCCGCGAAGGGGGGTGATGGTCCACGGGGTTCATCTGAACGGACTTACTAAAACGGTCTAGACAGGGGTCGGGTGAATGGTTACGTTGATCCGAGAATCGTCGCGGTTGGTCGAACACCGCTTCGTCTGTCCTGATATGTCCTTCATTGAGCAAGGAGCACCGGTTGAAGCAGAGCACGCCCCTCACCTCGGGGTGGACCCTCCGTCTGGCCGAGGGCGCGGCTCCCGAGGACCTCGGCCGCCTCCGGCGGCAGGCGGTGTCGGCCAAGATGTCGGCCAAGGTGCCCGCCGAGATGTCGGCCGAGGTGCCCGTTGAGGTGCCCGCCGAGGTTCCAGGCTGTGTCCACATGGACCTGCTGGCCGCGGGGCTGATCGACGACCCGTACCTGGACCGCAACGAGCTCGACGTCGCCTGGGTCGGCCGGGCGGACTGGCGCTACGAGACCACGCTGCCCGCCGCGCCCGAGGGGTTCGAGCGTACCGACCTGGTCTTCGAAGGGCTCGACACGGTCGCGACCGTCACGCTGGACGGTGCCGAGCTGGGCACCACCCGGAACATGCACCGCTCGTACCGGTTCGACGTGACCGGCCGCGGCGACCATGGGGGGAGCGATGACGGCGGCCGGGTCCTGTCGGTCCTTTTCACGTCGGCCTACACCGAGGCGGAGAGGGTGCGCGAGCTCGTGGGCGCCCGGCCCAACGCCTACCCCGAGCCCTTCAACTACATCCGCAAGATGGCGAGCAGCTTCGGCTGGGACTGGGGCCCCACCCTGGTCACCGCCGGGATCTGGCGGCCGGTCCGGCTGGAGAGCTGGAGCACCGCGCGGCTGGCGGGCGTACGGCCGCTGGTGACGGTCACGGACACGGACACGGACGCGACCGGCAGGGTCGAGGCCCACGTCGACCTGGAACGGACCGCCACCGGCGCGACCAGGGACCTGGTCGTCACCGTCGAGGTGGCGGGCCATGTGGCGCGGGCGGAGATCGAGCCCGGCCAGGTCCACGCGGTCGTCGTGCTGGAGGTGCCCGACCCGGAGCGGTGGTGGCCGCGCGGGTACGGGGACCAGCGGCTGTACGCCTGCCGCGTCACCCTGGCCGACGCGGGAACGGGTGCGGAACTCGACCGCTGGGAGCAACGGATCGGGTTCCGCGCGGTCACCCTGCAGTACGCCCCCGACGAGCACGGCACCTCCTTCACGCTCGTCGTCAACGGCGAGCCGGTGTTCGCCCGGGGCGTCAACTGGATCCCCGACGACGCCCTTCCCGCACGCGTCACCCCCGGGAGATACCGGCACCGCCTCACCCAGGCCAAGGACGCGGGAGTCAACCTGGTCAGGGTGTGGGGCGGCGGGATCTACGAGGACCGCGCCTTCTACGAGGCCTGCGACGAGCTGGGGCTGCTGGTCTGGCAGGACTTCCTGTTCGCCTGCGCGGCCTACCCCGAGGAACGGCCGCTGCGCGGCGAGGTCGAGGCCGAGGCCCGCGAGAACGTCGCCCGCCTGGCCCCGCACCCCAGCCTGGTGCTGTGGAACGGCAACAACGAGAACCTGTGGGGCTTTCGCGACTGGAAGTGGGAGGCGGAGCTGGCCGGTGACAGCTGGGGCGAGGGCTACTACCTCGGCCTGCTGCCCCGGGTGGTCGCCGAGCTCGACCCCACCCGTCCCTACAGTGCGGGCAGCCCGTGGTCGGGCTCGTGGGACCACCACCCCAACGACCCGGCGCACGGGCCGTCCCACTTCTGGGAGGTGTGGAACCGCCGCGACTACACCGACTACCTGAACGACGTGCCCCGTTTCGCCGCCGAGTTCGGCTGGCAGGCACCACCGGCCTACACCACCCTGCGCGACGCCGTCACCGACGAGCCGCTCGGCCCGCGCTCACCCGGGATGCTCCACCACCAGAAGGCCGAGGACGGCAACGGCAAGCTCGACCGGGGCCTGGCCCGCCACTTCGGCGCTCCGGCGACCTTCGACGACTGGCACTACCTCACCCAGGTGAACCAGGCCCGCGCCATCGCCACCGGCGTCGCCCACTGGCGGTCGCACTGGCCGATCTGCGCCGGGACGGTCGTGTGGCAGCTCAACGACTGCTGGCCGGTCACCTCGTGGGCCGCGATCGACGGCGCCGGCCGTCCCAAGCCGCTCTACCACGAGCTGCGCCGGCTGTACGCCGACCGGCTGGTGAGCTTCCAGGTCCGGGACGGGGAACGGGTGCTGGTCGTCGACAACCAGTCCGCCGCGCAGTGGGACGGGTTCGCGGGCGCGCGAAGGATGACGGCCGGCGGGGTCGTCCTGGCGGAGGAGACCCTGCCGTTCACCGTGCCACCGCGATCGGTGGCGCTGCTGCCGCTCTCGGCAGAGGTGGCCACGTTCGAGGACGGGCACCGGGAGCTGCTCGTCGCCGACGTCGAGGGGCTGCGGGACGTCGTCCTGGGCTGCGAGGACCGTGACTTCGCCTACCCGGCGGCCGAGCTCGCGATCGACGTCGAGCCGCGCGCCGGCGGATTCGACCTGGTGATCACCGCGCGCACGTTCGTCCGCGACCTGCTCCTCCAGGCCGACCGGGTCGCCCCGGGGGCGAGCGCCGACCGGGGCCTGGTCACCCTGCTCCCGGGGGAGAGGTGCGTCGTCGGTGTGACCGGGGTCGACGCCTCCGAGGTGGATCTCGCGTCGGTACGGGCGGCGTTGTTCACGGTCAACGCCGCGCAGACGCCCGCGCAGGCGTCCGCGCAGACGCTCATGCAGGCGCCCGCGCGGGAGGCCGCCCGGCCGTGACGGCATGACCCGGCCGTGGTGGCACGGCCCGGCCGGGCCCGGTGAGCCGGTGGGCGTTCGCCACCCCATGACGGCCCCGACGGGCCGTCCCTCAGTCCTCGGGGGACACGTCACAGAAGAGGAGAAAAGAAGTGCGTCTCACCTCACCGCGGCGTCCCGACGGCCCGTCCGGCCGTCCGCGCGCCGCCGCTCACCGCCCCGCGGGCAGGGCACGACGCCGGGTCCAGGCCGGCCTCGTCGCCCTCCTGACGACGCTGGGCCTGGCGGTCGCGGGATCCCCGCCGGCCCAGGCGTTCCCCGCGTCGTCCAGGCAGGCCGTCATCGACTACCTGACCTCCGTCACCGGCAGGAACGTCGTCTCCGGGCAGCACAACAAGGAGCCGGCGAGCAGCCCCGGCCAGTACACCCAGCAGGTCAGGGACGTCACCGGCCAGTACCCGGGCCTGTGGGGCGGGGACCTGATGTTCCGTCCCGAAGACGTCGCCAACCGCCAGCGCGTGATCGACCAGGCCAAGACCGAATGGGCCAACGGCTCCCTCGTGGCCCTCAGCTGGCACGTCTGCACGCCGACCGGCGGCAGCACCTGCCAGTTCGACGGCGGTGTGAAGACGCAGATCTCCGCCGACCAGTTCAACCAGATCGTCACCAACGGCAGCGCGCTGAACAACGCCTGGAAGCGGCGCCTGGACGAGGTCGTGCCCTACCTCCAGCAGCTGAAGGACGCCGGCGTCCCGGCCCTGTTCCGCCCGCTGCACGAGATGAACGAGTCCTGGAACTGGTGGGGCAACCGTCCCGGCCCCAACGGCGGCGCCCGCCTCTACCAGATCACCCGCGACTACCTGGTCGGCAAGGGGCTCACCAACCTGGTCTGGGTGTGGAACGTCCAGGACAACCCCGCCGGCAACTGGGCCGCCTACTACCCCGGCTCCCAGTACGTCGACGTCGTCTCCCTGGACGTCTGGTACAAGAACCACCCCAGCCAGAGCGACTACCAGCAGATCCAGAACATCGCCGGCTCCAAGCCGATCGCGCTGGCGGAGATGGGGAAGATGCCCAACGCCGCCCTGCTCGACGGCCAGACGCGCTGGAGCTACTTCATGCTCTGGTCGGAGCAGCTGCGCGGCAACAACAGCAACGCCGAGATCCAGAACGCCTACTACCACCCGCGCGTCCTGAACCAGGGCGAGTTCACCGTCTCCGGCGGCGGCACGCCGGCGCGGACGGGCCCGATCAGGGGCGTGGGCGGCAAGTGCGTGGACGCCGCGGCGGCGAGCTCGGCCAACGGCACCGCGGTCCAGCTGTGGGACTGCAACGGCGGTACCGCCCAGAACTGGACGGTCGGCACCGACGGGACGGTGCGCGTACTGGGCAAGTGCATGGACGCCACCGGCTCCGGCACCGCCAACGGCACGAGGATCCAGCTGTGGGACTGCAACGGCTCCACCGCCCAGCAGTGGCAGGCCACCTCCGCCTCCCAGCTGCGCAATCCCGTGTCCGGCCGTTGCCTCGACGCGCCCGGAGGCACCGCCACCAACGGCAACCGGCTGCAGATCTGGGACTGCAACGCCAACGCCTGGCAGAAGTGGACCCTCCCCGCCTGACGTCCGGGTACGAGCCCGGGGTCACAGCCGGGTAGGAGCCCGGGTCACCTCGGCGGCCCGGCCGCTGCCCTCCCTGAGTGGGTGCCGGCCGGGCCGCGCCATCCGTACCAGCCGGGACGCCGGTGCGCCGCGTCGCCGTCGTCCCTCAGGACGGCGCGGTCTCGCCGAGGGTCCTGAGGCGTACGGCGAGCTCGTCCGCGGCCGGCATGCCCAGCTCCCGGTAGATCCGGTGGGCACTCGCCAGCAGCTCCCGCGCGTCGGGGTCGCCCGCCCGCTCGGCCACGGACGCGAGCGCGACGAACGTACGCGCGCGCAGGACCGGCACCTGGTTGTCGGTCCAGTAGCGCAGGGAGCGGCGGAGGCGGTCGGCGGCCCCCTCGGCGTCGCGGCCGAGTTCCACCTCGCCGAGGCTCAGCTCGGTGAGAGCGAGTCCCCAGCTGTGTCCCCGTTCCCGGAACAGCGCCGCCGCGCGGCCCAGCACCCGTTCGGCCTCGGCCCGCCGGTGCGGCTCGTGCGCGAGCGCCTCGCCGAGCACTCGCAGGCTCTGGGCGGTGCCGATCGCGTCGCCGATCTGGTCGAAGAGCGTGACGGATCGCCGGGCCGCCCGCTGCGCCGCCTGGACCCGCCCCTGGACCAGGAACGCCCCGGCGCTGCCCCGCGCGGTGTAGGCCTGGGCGAACCGGTCACCGCACGACCGGGCGATGATCGACGCCGCGCGGAGGACCTTGACGGCCTCGGCGCCCTCGCCGCGCTGCCGCAGCACGAACCCGAGGCTGGCGAGGGTGACGGCCTCGGCGGACCGCTGCCCGGTGAGCCGCAGTTCCCGCACCGCGGCGCGTAGCTCCGCCTCGGCCTCGTCGAGCCGGCCGATCAGCCCCAGGGTGAAACCGACGTACCGGCGGGACAGCGCGGCCCCGGCGAGGTCGCCGGCGCTTTCCGCGAGCACGCGCGCGGCGTGCAGCATGGACAGGCCCTCGTCCATGTCGTCGAGCTCGACCAGGCAGTTGCCGAGCCCCCGGAGCATCGTCGCCTCGCCGAGGCGGTCGCCGCTCCGGCGGCAGGCGGCCAGCGCCGTCTCCAGGATCCGCCGCAGGTCGTCGTAGTAGCCCTGGAAGTCGTGGAAGTCGGCTCCGCAGCCGGCCAGGCCGCGCGCCGTCGCCGCCAGGCCCGTCCCGGCGCACACCTGGACCAGCGCCGCGATGCTCTCCCGTTCGGCCTCGAACCATTCGAGGGGGCGGCGGTCGGCGACGGCGGCCGCGCGCGGGTCGGCGGCGATCTCGGGGCCGCTCCTGTCGTCGAGGTAGAACCGGTCGCCGTGCAGGCGGTCCTGGGCTCGCCGGGCGAGGGCGAGCCAGCCGCCGGCGGCCCTGGCCAGCGCGGCGACCCACTGGGACCGGTCGATCTCGGCCTCCCGGCACTCGCGCGCGTACAGCTGGGTGACCGCGTGGAACCGGTAACGCGCCTGGCCCGCCCGGTCGGGGCCGAGGTCGTCCAGCAGCCGGGCGTCGAGCAGCTCCTCCAGCGCGGCGGCCCCCGCGGCCGGTCCGGTGCCCAGCAGCGCGGCCACCGGCCACTCGGGAAACGAGGGGACGTCCAGCCCGCCGAGCAGCGCGAACACCCGGGCGGTGGCCGGGGTGAGCCCCCGGTAGGCGAGCTGCAGCCCGGGACGCACCGCGAGGTCGCCGTGCCGCAGCTCGTCGAGCCGGTGGCGCTCGTCGGTCAGCCGTTCGGTGAGCGTGCCGATCGCCCAGTGCGGCCGCGCGGCCAGCCGGGCCGCGACGATCCGGACCGCCAGCGGCAGCCCGCCGCAGACCGTGACCAGCTCGGTGGCGGCGGCGGGCTCGGCGCGCACGCGTTCGGCGCCGGCCACCCGGGCGAGCAGGTCGACGGCCGCCGTGTCGGGCAGCGGGCGCAGGTCGATGGCCGTCACCCCGGGAAGCCCGGTCAGCGGAAGCCGGCTGGTCACGATCATCGCGACGCCCTCGGCGGGCAGCAGCGGCTCCACCTGGCGGTACCCGCCGGCGTCGTCGAGGACGATGAGCACCCGCCGTCCGGCCAGCCGGATCCGGAGCAGGCCCGCGCGGGCGTCCACCCCCGCGGGCAGGGCCGACCCGTCCACCCCGAGCATCCGCAGCAGCTGGGCCAGCGTCTCGGCCGGATCGGCGGGATCACCTGTGACGCCGCGCAGCCTCGCGTACAGCTGCCCGTCGGGGAACAGCGGCGCGAGCCGGTGGCCGGCGTGGATCGCCAGTGCCGTCTTGCCGACACCCGGCGGGCCGGAGGCCACCACGAGCCTCGCGCCGCCGACGGCCGGGGCGAGCACCTTGTGGGCCAGGGCGAGCTCCTCGCCGCGCCCGACGAAGTCGGGGAGGTCCGCGGGCAGCCGCCAGGGCGGCGGATCGGTGGCGCGGGCGCTCCCGTCCGGCGGGTCGTCGTGGCCGGCGCGGCTCGCCCAGAAGAGCGCGTGCCCGGCGTCGGTGAACTCCGCCCGCTCGTCTCCGGTCAGCTCCAGCGCCGCCGCGAGCCGCTCGACCGTCTGCGGCCGGGGGCTCCGCCCGGGGCCCCGTTCCATCTCGCGGATCGAGCGGGAGCTGACACCGGACCGCTCGGCGAGCGTCTCCTGGGTGAGCTGACGACGCAGCCGGTGACGACGGAGCAGCGTTCCGAACGCGTTCCCCAAGAGCGGTCCCCCTTGATCCCTTCGGCAGGGTACCGGACGTCCGGTCCAACGTCCGGTCCAAGATCCTGGTCGGTTGATTAACTCCAGGTTTCGATGGATCCGTCGGCTCGCATCCGGCGGCCGGCACGGAGGAGGACGCCATGACCCGCACACTCACCGCCCTCGCCGACCGGATGGTCGACGGCCTCGTTCCCAAGGCGACCGCGTACGCCGCCGCGGCCTGCTACACCATCTCCTGCTACTGCAGGGGGATCGAGCTCTACAAGCAGACCTGCTGCGACTTCCAGGCCTGCGGCCCCTGCAGGTACCACAGCCGTTCCTGCTGAATGACGCATCTGACACCGGCATGCCAGGGCCTGCTCGCGGTGGTCTTCCTCGTCTCGGCGGCGGGGAAGCTGCGCGGCGGGCGGGCCCTGCGCGCCTTCGCGGCCTCCCTGACCTCGATGCTCGCGATCCGCGTGGACCGCGCCCTGCCGGTCGCGGTCGCGGTCACCGCGGCGGAGGCGGTCACGGTGGTGCTGCTGGCGGTCCCGCTCGTGGTCCCGTTCAGCCGGGACGCCGGCTTCGCCGCGGCCACCGCACCGCTCGTCGTCCTCACCCCGGACGCCGGCTTCGCCGCGGCCACCGCGCTGCTCGTCGTCCTCACCTCGGGGGTGGCGGCGGTGCTCAGCCGGGGCGGCGCCGAGCCGTGCCGCTGCTTCGGCGCCTCGTCCACCCCCCTGTCGGGCCGGCACCTGGTCCGCAACCTCCTGCTCACCGCCGTCGCGCTGGCCGGGCTCCTCGGACCGGACGACCGGCACCCGTCGCCGTGGTCCATCGTCGTCCTGCTCGCGGGAGGCCTCGCCGGCCTGCTGGTCACCATGCTGGACGACATCGTCGCTCTCTTCGCACCCACCCCCATCTCCCGGAGGAGACCTGATGGCGTACGCAGCCGTGGCCGCGGTCCTGCTCGGACTGCTGCTCGTGACCAACCTGATCCTCACCGTCGGCGTCATACGACGGCTCCGTGAGCACACCGCCGAGCTGGCCACCCTGCGCGGCGGCGGCGGTTCCGTCGACGTCGCGATGCCGGCGGGGTCGCCGGTGGGCGGGTTCGACGCCACCAGCGTGGCGGATCTGCCGGTCAGCCTCGCGACGCTCGGCGAGCGCCCGCTGGTCGGCTTCTTCTCGCCGCACTGCCAGCCGTGCAAGGAGAGGCTGCCCGCCTTCGCCGAGTACGCCGCGACCCGGCCCGGAGGGCGCGACGCCGTGCTGGCCGTGACCATCGGAACCCGCGAGGACACCGCCGCACTGGCCGAGCTCCTCGGGCCGGTGGCCACCGTCGTGGTGGAGGCCGACCAGGGCCCGGTGCAGCGGGCGTTCGGGGTGAGCGGCTTCCCGGCGTTCGTCCTCGTCGAGGAGGGGGTGGTGGCCGCGTCCGGCTACGACCTCGCGCCCGTCCTCGACCGCGACGCCGTGGCCCTCCCGGCCACCGGCTGACCTCGCCCCGATGTCGTTCCGTGCGACCGGGCGGGCGCTCTCGCTGGCCCGGCGGGCGGCCCCGGCGCAGATCGCCCTGTACCTGGCGGTGACGCTGCTGGGCGGGCTCGCGCCGCCCGCGGTCGCCTGGCTGACCAAAGTCGTGATCGACCGGCTCGCGGCCGGGCCGGTACGGTGGCCCGGCCTGCTGGGACCGGCCGCCGCGCTGGGGGCCGTCGGGGTGGCCGCCGCGCTGGCGCCGCACGCCCTGCGTTACCTGCGGGCCGAGAGTGACCGGCGGGTCCACCTGCTCGCCACCTCGCGCCTGTACGCCTCGGTGGACCGCTTCGTGGGGCTGCGCCGCTTCGAGGACCCGGTCTTCCTGGACCGTCTCCAGATCGCCAGGTCCAGCGGGGTCGGCAGCCCGGGAATGGTGGTGGACGGCGGGCTGGGGGCCCTCCAGGCACTGCTCACGATCACCGGTTTCGCCGGTTCCCTCCTCCTGCTCGGCCCCTGGGTGGCGGTGGCGGTCCTGCTCGCCGCCGTACCGGCCCTGCTGGCGGAGCTGGCGCTGAGCAGGCGACGGGCGGCGATGATGGCCGAGACCGGGCAGGCCGAGCGGCGGGAGGTGTTCTACTCCGGTCTGCTGACCAGCCCGCAGGCGGCGAAGGAGCTGCGCCTGTTCGGCGCCGGGCCGTACCTGTGGCAGCGCATGGCCACGGAGATCCGCGCGATCCAGGGCGCGCACCGCGGGATCGACCGGCGGGAGCTGAGGCTCCAGGGCGGGCTCGCGGTGCTCGGCGCCGCGGTGGCGGCCGGCCTGCTGCTGTGGGCGGTACGCGCCGCGGCCGAGGGCACCCTCACCGTCGGCGACGTGGTGCTCGTCGTCGCCGCGGCCGGCTCGGTGCAGGGCGCCCTCGCCGCGCTGGTGACCGAGGTCGTGTCCGTGCACCAGGCGCTGCTGCTCTTCGGCCACTACCTGGCCGTCGTCGACGCCGGGCCGGAGCTGCCCGTCCGCGACAGGCCCCTGCCGACGGCACCCCTGCGGGACGGGATCGAGCTGCGCGACGTGTGGTTCCGGTACGCCGACGACCAGCCGTGGGTGTTGCGCGGGGTGAACCTGACACTCCCCGCCGGGCGCTCGACCGCCCTGGTCGGGCTGAACGGAGCCGGGAAGAGCACGCTGGTGAAGCTGTTGTGCCGCCTCTACGACCCGACGCGCGGGGCGGTGCTCTGGAACGGCGCCGACCTGCGCGACCTCGACCCCGCGGAGCTGAGACGCCGGATCCGGGCCGTCTTCCAGGACGCGACCGCCTACGACCTCACGGCCCGGGAGAACATCGCCATCGGCGACCTCACCGCCCTGCGGGACGACGGCCGGATCGAGGGCGCGGCCACCCGCGCGGGCGTGCACGACGTCCTGGCCGCCCTGCCGCGCGGCTACGAGACGATGCTGACCCGGATCTTCTTCTCCGAGGCCGACCGCGCCGACCCCGACACCGGGGTGGTCCTCTCCGGCGGGCAGTGGCAGCGGCTGGCGCTGGCCCGGGGACTGCTCCTCGACCGGCCCGACCTGCTCCTCCTCGACGAGCCGAGCTCCGCCCTGGACGCCGAGGCCGAGCACGAGGTGCACGCCCGGCTCCGCGAGCACCGGCGCGGGCTGACCGGCGTGCTGGTCTCCCACCGGCTGGGAGTCGTCCGCGAGGCCGACCTGATCGTCGTGCTGTCCGGCGGGCGGATCGCCGAACGGGGCACGCACGACGAACTGCTGGCACGCGGCGGCGCGTACGCCCGGCTCTTCGAGCTGCAGGCGGCCGGTTACCGCCCCTCGGCGCCGGAGGGGGTCGGGTGACCGCCGCGCTGACCGGTGCCGGCGCGGTGCTGGCGCTCGCCGTGTTGGCCGCGGCCGTCCTGCTCCGCGGGCACCTCGTCGTGCTGTCGGTCAGCGGGCTGAGCATGGCGCCGGCGCTGCGCCCCGGGGACCGGGTGCTGGTCCGGCGGACGGCGGGGGAGCGGCTGCGCAACGGTGACATCGTGGTCGTCGAGGAGCGGGGGCCCTGCCGGCCGGGCGATCCGGCCGGAACCGGGAGCTCCAGGTGGGTGGTCAAGCGGGTCGCCGCGGTGCCGGGCGATCAGGAGCCGGCCTTCCTGCCCCCCTGGGCGCGGACGCCCGCCGGTGTCGTCCCGCCCCGGCGCCTCGTGCTCCTCGGCGACAACGCCGAGGCGAGCAGGGACTCGCGGCACTTCGGTGCCGTCGGGACGGATCGGGTGCTCGGCGTCATCCTGCTCAGGCTCGGCGGCGGGCCCGCGACCGGATCCGGCCGGCAAACCGGGGGCCTGGCCGGGTGACGGATCGGGAACGCCCGCTCCCGCCCGTCCGGCGGGAGCGGGCGTTCCCCCTCGTCTCAAGAAGCGGTCTCCGGGAGCGGTCTCCGGGAGCGGCCCGGTCACCCGCCGGGCGCCCGGTTCCGCAGGAGCACGTTGCCCGAGATCCTGGACTCGCACAGGCTCTCCGCCTCCGGGGCGCCGGCCACGACGGTGAAGCCGGTCGGCGCCAGCCGCAGCTCCATCACCGCCGCCCGCTCGGCGACGGGCAGCCCGGCGTAGCGCGCCAGCAGCTCCTCGTCGTCGAACAGGTCGGCGTCCGACAGGAACACCGGGGAGGCGGGGTGGCGGCGGCCCAGATCCAGGATCTTGCCGCCGCCGTCCCAGTTGACGCCGTTCAGCGCGACCCAGCCGATCCCGCCGAGGCCCTCGAACAGGCGGGCCGCGTCGCCGAAGCGGTGGGTGCGCATGACCGGGTGCAGGTAGGCGTCGGCGTCCAGCACGTCCTGGTCGCGCGGGTCGGCGCCCGGTGAGGTGCCCGTGCCGTAGCGGCCCGCGGACCGGCCCAGGCCCAGCCGATGCACCACCGACAAACCCTCTTCGCCGGTGTCGCCGCCCGACAGCAGCCGCACCAGCTCGCGGTCGATCAGCCGCTGGTGCTCGCCGAAGCTGTGGAACAGCCACAGGTACATCAGCCCGCCGGGCGACAGCCGCTCGGCGAGCCAGGCCAGGCCCGCGCGGGGGTCGTCGAGGCAGTGCAGGACCCCGGTCATCACGATCAGGTCGTAGGGCCCCTCGAAGCCGTCCCCGCCGATGGCGCCGCGCACCAGCTCCACGTTGGTCAGCCCGTTGCGCTCGCGCAGCTCCTCGGCCACGTCGAGCGACGACCGCGACAGGTCCATGCCGGTGAAGTGCGCCTTGGGGTACTGCGAGGCGAGCCCGAGCAGCTGGTGCCCGGTGCCGCACCCGGCGTCCAGCACCCGCTTGCCCGCCAGGGTCTTGTCCCTGGCGACCATGCCGATGCCGAGCGCCAGGTCCAGGATCAGGTCGTCGCCGACGGTCAGCGACGGGCACGGGTAGCGCTCGTACAGCTCCCTGACCTGCTCGACGGCGCTCATGGAGTGTCGATCTCCTCGTACGGGATCTCCTCGACCCGGCGGGCGAAGACCCAGTGGTGGCCCTCCAGGTCCTCGCTGGTGTAGTTGCGGTCGCCGTAGAAGCGCGTGTCCGGCTTGTCGCGGATCACCGCTCCGGCCGCCTTCGCGCGCTCGTAGTGCCCGTCCACGTCGTCCACGAAGACGTACAGGCTCTGGCGCAGCTCGCCCTCGCCCTGCGGCTCGTGCTTGCGGCCGTCACCGGTCCCGGCGAGCTGCACGACCCCCTCGCCGAACGACAGCTCGGCGTGGACGACGGACCCGTCGTCGTCGTTCAGCACCTTGCGCTTTTCGAATCCGTACGCCTCGATGAGCCATTCGATGGCTTTCTCGACGTCGGAGTAGAAGATGACGGGGGTGATTCTCGGCATTCCGTCGGGTGGGGTGAGCAATTTCTTCATCTCCCTCGATCGGTGACCATGGAAACGTAAGGGGACGCTACCCCGCATCCCGCCGGCGAGACGTCCCGGCGTTCACGGGATCGGTGTCCTGCTCGGAGACTCCGTCCCCGAACGTCTCAGGATCTGGGCAGGCGCAGGCCGCCGTCCAGGCGGACGACAGCCGCGTTGAGGTAGCCCAGCTCGCACACGGCGCGCACCGCCCGCGCGAACTCCCCGGGCGTTCCGGGGCGGGGCGGGAAGACGATCTGCCGTACCAGCGGGCGCCGGAACTCCGGGGGGATCGCCGCGAGCAGCGGGGTGTCGAACAGGCCCGGTGACAGCGCGCACACCCGCACGCCGACGGAGGCCAGATCGCGGGCGGCCGGCAGGGTGAGCGCCGCGACGGCGCCCTTGGAGGCGGCGTAGGCGACCTGACCGGCCTGGCCGTCCTCGGCGGCGGCCGAGGAGGTGTTGACGACCACGCCGCGCTCGCCGTCCTCCAGCGGCTCGGTCGCGGCCATCGCGGCGGCGGCCAGGCGCATCACGTTGAAGGTGCCGACCACGTTGACCGCGAGCGCCCGCTCGAAGGTCTCCACGTCGTGCGGTCTGCCGTCGAGGCCGACCGTGCGGGCGGCCGGGGCGATCCCCGCGCAGCTCACCGCCACGCGCAGCGGCCCCGAGACCCCGGCGGCCACCTCCACGGCGCGCTCGACCGACTCCGCGCGGGTCACGTCGGTCTCCACGAACGTGCCGCCCACCTCGTCGGCCACCGGGCCCCCGGCGGCGGCGTCCAGGTCGGCCACGACCACGTGCGCGCCGGCCCTGGCGAGCTCGCGCGCGGTGGCGGCGCCCAGCCCTCCGCCGGCCCCCGAGACCAGCGCCGTCACACCCCGCAGCTCCATATCCGTTTCGCCGCCTTTTCGCAATAGAGGGAAAATGCTCTCGCTTATCCAGACATATCCTGACGCAAAATTCTGCATTCACGCTGCACCCCACAGACGTGAGGACACCATTCACATGACGATTGCCAAGAGCGCGGACAATGTGCACGACCTGATCGCCCGCCGCCGGCGCGAGCGAGATCGCATCCCGCGACATCCCGTGCCGGCTTCGGGGGTGCCGGTCTCCTCCACCCAGGAACGCATCTGGTTCGGCGAGATGTTCAATCCGGGTTTCGGGTTCTACCACGTGCCCGCCACCCTGCGGCTGCGCGGCCCCCTCGACGCCGCGGCCCTCGACCGGGCGCTGTGCGAGGTGATCAGGCGCCACGAGATCCTGCGCTCCACCGTCGAGGAGGTCGACGGCATGCCCGTGCAGCGCGTCGGCGACGCGCCCGCGAGCGTGCTGCGCTCGGTGGACCTGTCCGCTGACCCGTCCGTGGACCTGGACGCCGATCCCGAGACCGGTTCCGGCGCCGATGCCGATGTCGAGGTCGATGTCGAGGCCGAGGCCGCGCGGATGGCCGCCGACGACATCCTGGCCCCGTTCGACCTGCGCCACGGGCCGCTCTGGCGGGCCCTGCTGCTGCGGCTGGGACCCGACGACCACGTGCTCGTGCTCACCTTCCACCACATCGTCTTCGACGACCCGTCCTTCGGCATCGTCGGGCGCGAGGTCGAGGCCCTCTACGGCGACGGCGGCTCGGCGAACCTGCCGGAGCTGGACCTGCAGTACACCGACTTCTCCGTCTGGCAGCGCGAGCGGCTGCGCACCGAGGACGTGCGCTCGCGCCTGGTCGACTACTGGCGGCGGACCCTGGACGGCGTCCCCCGCCTGCTCGACCTGCCCTCCGACCGGCCCCGGCCGCCGCACCGGCGCCGCGCGGGCCGCTTCCACCGCTCCCGGCTGTCCGGCGACGTCGTCGCCGCCGTGCGCGCGGTGGCGCGCGACGAGGGCACCACCCCGTTCACCGTGCTGCTGGCCGCCTACGGCGTGCTGCTGTCGCGCTACGCGGGCCAGGCCGACATCGTCACCGCCGTACCCGCCGCCGGGCGCATCCGTCCCGAGCTAGAGGCGCTCGTCGGGTGCTTCATCAACATCATCTGCCTGCGCCTCGACCTGCGCGGGGAGCCCACCTTCCGCGAGCTGCTGCGCCGGGTGCGCCACGCCTCCGTCGAGGGACACGACCACGAGGAGATGCCCTTCGAGGAGCTGGTCCGCGAGCTGCACCCGCAGCGGCCGCAGAGCCACACGCCGCTGTTCCAGGCCGGGCTCGGGGTGCGCGACAACGACGGGGTCTTCCTGAACCTGCCGGGCGTGCGGGCCTCGGAGTTCGTCCCCGACGTCGAGGTATCGCACTTCGACCTGATGGTGGACTTCAGCGTCGACGGCGACGGCATGGCGGGCCTGTGGGGCTACAACGACGACCTGTTCGACCCCGCCACCGTCGAGGTCCTCGCCGAGCAGTTCGCGCTCCTGGTCACCAGGGCCTGCGCCGACCCGGACCGGCCGGTCGGCGACCTCTCCCTTCCCCCCGCCCCCCGACTCGCGGAGCCGGGGACCGGCGACGCCGAGAGCGCGGCCGCCGTCCTGGCCGAGCGGGTGCGGCTCACCCCCGGCTCACCCGCCGTCACCACCCACGGGTCCTCCGCTTCCACGGGTATGTCTTCCACGGGTTCCGAGGGCCTGTCCTCCGCGGGCACGCCTTCCGGGGGCGCCTCCTCCGCCGTCACGCTGACGTACGCCGAGCTCGACGCGCGCGCCGAGACCCTCGCGCCCGCCGTGCGCAGGGGAGCCGAGCCCCCGGCCGCCGACAGCCCCGACCCCGCCGTCTGGCGGTACGCCCATCTCAAGGCGGACGCCCACGACGGCCCTACGGCGAGCACGGCGAGCACGACGAGCACGACGAGTGCGGCGAACACGACGAGCACGACGAACACGGCGAGCACGTCCGCCGCGCCGATCGCCGGCCTGGCCTCGCGGATCGGCCTGGGGGCCGCCGACACCGTGCTCACCTTCGCCCCGCCCGCGTCCGGCGCGTTCGCCGACGCCATGCTGCTGGCACTCCTGCACGGCGCGCACCTGGTGACCGCGCCCCCCGAGGCCGCCCGCGACGCCGGGCGGCTGAGGGAACTGGTCGCGGGCGCCACCGTCGTGCACGCCCCGCCCGCCGCGTGGCGGCTGCTGCTCCGGGACGGCCTGCCCGCCGACCGGCCGCTCACCGCGCTCTGCGACGCGGCCGCCACCCCGCCCGGCCTCGCGCGGGAACTGGCCGCGGCCGTCCCCACCTGGACCCTGTACGGGGAGCGCTGGGCCTCGGCCCACCGGGTCGACCCGCTCGCCGAACCCCGCAGGGGCGTCCCCCTCGGCGAGCCCCTGCCCGGCACGCCGATCGAGGTCGTCGACCGGGCCGGGCGCCCCGGTGCCACCGGCGTGCCCGGCGAGATCCACGTCCGCGGCACCGCCACCGGCGACCGCGGCCGTACCCTCCCCGACGGCTCGGTCGAGCTGCTCGGCCGCTTCGACCGGATGTTCACCGTCGGCGGGTTCCGGGTGGACACCGACGAGCTGGCCCGCTCCCTGGCCGGGCGCCCCGGCGTGGCCGAGGCCGCCGTGGACGTGCGCCACGACCGGCTCGCCGCGTACGTGGCGGGGGAGGGGATCGACCCCAGGGAGCTCACCGCCCACCTGCCCGAGTACCAGGTGCCCGGCTCCGTCACCGTCCTCGACTCCCTGCCCAGGACCGCCGGCGGCCACATCGCCCACGAGGAGCTGCCCGGCCCCGACGCCCCCGCCGACGAGGGCGGGCACGTGCCGGTCCAGGGCGGCACCGAGGAGACCGTCGCCGGGATCTGGCGCGAGCTGCTCGGCGTGGAGGAGATCGGCGCCTCCGACGGATTCCTCGACCTCGGCGGCCACTCGCTCACCCTGGCCCGGCTGAGCCTGCGCTACGAGGTGGCGTTCGGCGTCGAGGTGGAACTGCCCGACCTGCTGCGTCACGCGACCGTCCGCGAGCAGGCGGCGCTCGTCGACGAGCGCCGCGCGCAGGCCGGTCTCACCGGAAAGGAGGCGGCGTCATGACATCGGTAGCCGCCAGGCCGTCACCGGGCACGATCGAGGGCCCGCCCAGGACGCGGCTGGAGTCACTGACCGGGCTGCGGTGGTTCGCCGCGTTCGGGGTGTTCTTCAGCCACGTCGCGATCCTGCTGCCCCTGCCCTACCTCAACGAATTGTTCGTCCTCGGCACCGCCGGGGTGACGTTCTTCTTTGTCCTGTCCGGCTACGTCCTCACCTGGACGTTCTTCGACAGGGACACCGCGCCGAAGTTCTACTGGCGCCGCTTCGCCAGGATCTGGCCGTCGCTGCTCATCACCACCGTCGCGGCGGTCGCGCTGCTCGTCGGCGGCCAGCTCTGGCCCACCGAGGGCGGCACGTCGCTGGTGTGGTGGACGGTCGCCACGCTGCTCATGGTGCAGGCGTGGTTCCCGTCGTCGTTCCAGGGCGACACCGTGCCGCACACCGTCTCCTGGTCGCTGTCGTGCGAGGCGTTCTTCTACGCGGTCTTCCCGTTCGTGGTGCGCCCGATCGTGCGGCGCACGCTGCGCCAGATGGTGATGATCGCCGCGGTGCTCGTCGCGATCAGCATCGGCACGCGCGTGTGGCTCTGGCTGGCCAACCCGCAGCTCACCGGGGAGAACTGGTTCACCTCCGACCTGTACTACTTCGCCACCCACTCGCCGATCTCCCGGGTCAGCGAGTTCGTGCTGGGCATCGTGATCGCCGCCGCGGTGCGCCGGGGCTGGCGCTGCCCGGCCGGGCTGCGCACGGCGACCGCGATCACGGTCGGCTACTTCGCGCTGCTGTGGGCGTGGTCCTGGTCCGGCGTGTGGCAGACCGCGCTGGCCGAGACCGCCAACCGGGGCAGCATCGTGGTGTTCGCGCTGCTCATCGCGGCGGCGGCGACCAACGACCTGGCCGGGCGGCGCAGCCTGCTGAGCTCCCGCCCGCTGGTGGCGCTCGGCCAGTGGTCCTACGCCTTCTACCTGATCCACTTCCTGGTGCTCTTCCCCATCGCCAAGCACGCGTTCGGGCGGCAGTCGCTCTACGACTTCCCGCAGCCCACCTGGGCGCACCTGCCGTACGCGCTGGCGGGCCTGGTCGTCAGCGTGCTGCTGTCGTGGGGGCTGTACCGGCTGTACGAGTACCCGATCGAGAAGAGGCTGCGGGCCCTGCTGCGCCGCGAGCCCAAGGCCGTCACCCCGGCACCGGGCGCGGAACCCTCCATGTGAGGCACGAGCCCGCGGGGTGGTCACGGTGGCCCCGTGACCACCCCGCGAGCTTTCTAGTAGCGTTCCGCCACGCCCGAGTTGATCTCGGTGAGGACCAGGGTGGTCTTCGTGTAGCGGACGAGGTTGGGCAGGGCCGGTGGCTGGGCCAGGGTGGTCTGGGCGTAACGGACGGCGTCGCCGACCGTGTTCAGGCCCAGGGCGCGCGTGGTGAGCGTGCTGACGGCCGTGCCCGCGTTGATCCGGCGGGACGCCAGGTTGAGCGTGGTGGCCAGCAGCTCCGCCCGCAGCGTGCGCGGCTGCGTCACCGGCAGGAACAGGACGGCCGAGGCCTCCCGCTGCGACAGCGCGCCGTCGGCCGCCGAACCGTCGGCCCCGTCGAAGCGGGTGTCGGTGGCCTGGACGCGGGCCAGCATCTCGGCCGTCCGCAGGTCCGCCCGCAGTCCCCACAGCGCCGGGAGCATCGGCAGCCTGCTGGGCGCGACCGCGGTGACCGACGTCGCCGCCGAGGCCGCGACCGGGGCGAAGGCGCACGCCCCGCCGGCACTCCGGTAGCTCACGGACACGGTGCCCGTGTACGCCGTGCCCGCCGTCGCCAGCAGCGTCGGACGCGCGGTGAAGACGATCGTCCGGTCGCCGGACCGCGCGGGCAGGGCGCCCACGTTCCAGACGAGCGTCCGGGTGCCGTCGCCGTTGAGCGTGACCGAGGCGGGTTTAGGGCCGGCGCCCAGGTCGAGCGCCGGGCTGTAGTAGACGCCGGCCGGCAGCGTGCCGGTGACGGTGACGCCGGACGCGCCGTCGCCGCCGGTGTTCGCGTAGACGACCGTGTAGGTGATCGCCTCACCGGCGTTGACCGTGGCCGTCGCCGTCTGGCTCACCGTCAGCACCGGCGCGCGCACCGTGGTCGTGGCCCGCGCGGTGTTGTCGCCGGTGTACGGGTCGGGCACCCCGTCGGTGTCCGTCCCGGTGACCGTGACGCTGTTGGTGAGCACCGTCCCGTCGGCCGTGTCGCACGGCACCTGGTAGGTGAACTTCGGCGTGACGGTGGCGACGCCGCCGTTGGCCAGGTCGGGCAGCGAGCGCTGCCGGGTGGTGCCGTCGGGCAGCGTGTCGGTGACCGAGACGCCGGTGGCGGTGCCGGGGCCGAGGTCGGTCACCGACACCGTGTAGCTCACGGTGTCCCCGCCGACGGCCGTGGCCTGGTCGGCGGACTTGGTGACCTTGAGGTCGGCCTTCTGCGCCATCGCCCTGACCATCTTCTCGGTCAGCTCCGGCGGCGTGCCCGGCCGCGCGCCGTCGGCGAAGAACGTGGCGTTGAGGCGGGGGTTGTACTGGATGTTGGCCCAGTCGTCGAAGCCGTCCAGCGTCTGCCCGGCACTGGTACGGCTGCACCCGAACTCGTTGTCGGGGCCGATGGACTCGATGTGGTTGATGTCGGCGGCGATGTCACCCTCGGTGTCGCCGTTGGCGAGGTTCCAGTCGATGCCGTCGTCGTCGGCGGGTGCCGTCCTGAGCTTGCCACCGGCCCCGTATATCAGCGTGCGGGCGGGGTCGGCGGGTGTCCCGTGAACCCCGTCGTTCTCGTCGAGGTGGGCCTCGTCGAGGTCCGTGGCGGCCGTGGTGCCGAGGGCGGTCCCCTTGGCCGTGCTGGAGTAGTCCAGGGGCCGCGAGGAGTCGTTGTTCGCGAACTGCAGGGGGTAGTTCATCACGCTGAGGTAGTTGGGCTTGCAGTTGGTGTAGTCGTCACCGCCGTGGCCCAGGCCCAGCGTGTGTCCCAGCTCGTGCATGAAGGTGGCGGCCTCGGCGCTCCTGCGCCCGCCCGCGTCGTCGATGCCGTCGGTGTCCCACGAGCCGAGCGTGACGATGAAGTCGTTGCCGCCCCGAGGACTGACGGAGGTCCACTCGGCACTGCCCGAGGAGCCGTTGCCGTCGAAGTAGCTGTCGCCGAAGATCATGTAGCGGTACACCTGGCGTTTGGCGTTCAGGATGTTCACGCAGTTCTGGCTGGAACGGTCGGCGGCCGTGCCGAAGAAGCCCGTGCAGAAGCCGGGTGCCAGGACGGCCGGGTTGCCGTTCTTGAGGTCGTCGAAGTCGTCCTTGGGCTTCGGCCCGGGGTTGTCGAACCTGAGGTCGGGCACGTCGGGCACGGCGTCGTTCTCCGTCGCGTGCAGGGCGATGCCCTGGTGCCTGGTGACCGACGGGTCGGCCGGGTCGGGGTAGGGGTCGACCGGCGCGCCTGCGAACGCCTGGACCACGTCGGCCAGGGCTCCCTCCTGCGGCTTGTCGGACTCCATGTAGTCGACCTCGACGAACAGGTCCTTGCGGTAGGGGAGGGCGCCGTACGGCCCCTCGCCCAGCGCCAGGTCGACCGTGCCGTCGTTGTCGACGCCGAGGCCCCGGCCGGGGGTCTCCCAGGTGTTCATGATGCCGTCGCCGTCGCTGTCGGCGTCGCCCGCCAGCGCGAGGCAGGCCGGGGTGGTGATGGTGAAGTACGCCCGCGCCGAGTCCTCACCGCCGGTCTCGCTCTCCCCGGCCAGGGTCGGCAGGTTCGCCCCCTGCCGGGTGGTCAGGCCGCCGCCGGTGAACACGCACGTGTTCAGGTCGAACTTGAGATCCAGGTAGTCACCGCTCGTGACCCAGTGGATGGGGTCGTCGCCGCTCAGGTCGTCCTGGTCCCACAGCTCCAGGTGGATGTCGACGGGGTTGCGGGTCGTGTCGACGGTCTTCTTGTGGACCCAGTTGGTCCTGAAGTCGGACCCGTGGGCGCAGCAGTAGTCGTCACCGCCGTCGAACAGGCCCTGGTGGTCGATCTCGAACTTCGGGTAGTAGTCGTTGCCGCAGGCCTCGCCGTCGCCCTCGTCACACGACAGCTCGACCACCCTGTACAGGCTGACGGTGACCTCCACGGTCTCGGCGTGGGCCGGGGCGGCCCCGAACGCCACCCAGGTCAGCGCCAGGAGCGCCGCCACCAGCGAGCGGGCGAGCAGACCGGGACTCCGTTTTCCGCTTGAGGGGCTCATCAACGTACCTCTCCACACCTCGACGGGCGAAGATCGCCCGATGCCCGCGCCGCGGCCGCCGTCGATGCCGGCGGCCGGGTCGGGCCTTCTGGGATCGACGTCGCCGCGCCCCCCCGGCACGCCCGCGATCCGCTCGCGTGGCACCCCGACGTCGCCCTCATCGTCGCCGCGTTCGCGACATTCCGCCTGAGTAGGGGGTACTCATGCGACAGCCCGCCCCGGCGTGTGGATCACCGGGGCGGTGTCGTCACGGGGACGGGCGGCTTACCCGAGTTCGCGCAGGGCCGAGGCCAGGCCCGCGGCGGTGGGGCGTTCCCAGAGCAGCCGGGCCGCGACCGGCCTGCGCAGGCCGCCACGGAGGCGGCCGAGCAGCGTCACCGCGAGCCGGGAGTCGCCTCCCGACTCGAAGAAGGCGTCGTGCGGGCCCATCCGCGGCTCGTCCAGCACCCGCCGGAAGGCCTCCAGCACCTCCAGCTCCAGCCGGTCGCGCGGCTCGTCCGACCGGCTACCGGCGCGGGCGGCCGAGGCGGCCAGCCGGCGGCGGTCGATCTTGCCCGCGGTGGTCAGCGGCAGCTCGCCCAGCACGTGCACGGTCCCCGGCACCATGTAGCCGGGCAGCCGCCCGGCCGTCCACGCCCTGGCGTCCTTCGCCGTCACGGGGGGAACGGCGGAGGCGGCCACGTAGGCCACCAGCTGCTCGTCCTCCAGTGCCACCGCCGCGTCGTCCACGCCGGGACAGGCCCGCAGCGTCTGCTCGACCTCGCCCAGCTCGATCCGGTAGCCGCGGTGCTTGACCTGGTGGTCCACCCGGCCGATGAAGTCGAGGCGGCCGTCGGGGCGCTGCCGTACCAGGTCACCGGTCCGGTAGAGCCGCCCGCCGGGGGGCGCGGCCGGTGGCGGTGCGGCGAGGGGGACGAACCGCTCGGCGGTCAGCGCGGGCCGCCGGTGGTAGCCGCGCGCCACGCCCGCGCCGCCGACGTGCAGCTCGCCGGGCACCCCCCACGGCGCGACGCGCCCGGCGGCGTCCAGCACCAGCGCGTACGCCCCCGCCATGGGCAGCCCGATCGGCGGTACGCCCTCGCCGGGCGAGCAGTCGGCCAGGGTCGCGATGACGGTCGCCTCGGTCGGCCCGTAGGCGTTGACCATGCGCCGGCCGCTGCCCCAGCGCTCGACCAGCTCGGGGGTGCACGCCTCGCCGCCGGTCACCAGCACCCGCAGGCCGGGCAGCGGGTCGTCGCCGGGCAGCGTCGCGATCACCGAGGGGGGCAGCAGCACGGCGTTCACCTCGCGCTCCGACAGGCACCTGCTCAGCGCCCGGCCGACGAGGATGTTCCCGGCCTCCGGCACGCACAGGGTGCCGCCGGAGACCAGCGTGGTGAACACCTCCCACACCCAGGCGTCGAAGGTCGGCGGCGCGAACTGCAGCAGCCGCACCCCGGGGCCGATGCCCAGCTCGGGGGCGAGGGCCATCACCAGGTTGCACGCGCCGGAGTGCTCCAGCAGCACCCCCTTGGGCAGGCCGGTCGAGCCCGAGGTGTAGATCATGTACGCGGGGTCGTGGGGCCCGGCGGGACCGGGCGGAGTCGTCCTCGCGGGGTCGGGCCGGTCCTGCCCGGGGGGGTGGGGGCGGGAATCGCGGCGGTCGAGGTCGAGGCGGCGTCCCCCGCCCTCGGGCAGGCCGCCGAGGATCTCCCCGGTGCTCACCAGGACGGCCGCCGCCGCGTCGGACAGCAGATACTCCAGCCTGGGAGCCGGTTGCGACGGGTCGAGTGCCAGGAACGCGCCGCCCGCGTACAGCACCCCGGTCACGACCGTGACCAGGCGGGCCGAGCGCGGCAGGCAGATCGCGGCCACCCCGCCGGGGCCCACCCCCTCGGCGGCCAGCCATCCGGCCAGCTCCCTGGCGCGCTCGTCCAGCTCGCGGTAGGTGAGCCGCTCGTCGTCCCCGTCCACGGCCGTCGCGTCGGGGGTGCGTCCGGCCTGGGCGGCGATCAGCGCGGCCAGGGTGGAACCCGGGGAGTCCAGGTCCACCGCCGGGGGCGGGCCCGCGATCGGGCCCGAGCGGTCGTCGAGCGGCAGGTCGAGCACCGGCCGCCCGGGGGAGCGGGCCATCTCGCCGAGCAGCCGGGTCAGGCGGGCGGCCATCAGCTCGATCGTGGCGTGGTCGAAGACGTCGGTGGCGTAGGCCAGGGTCGCCCACAACCGGTCGCCGCTCCCGTCCCCCTTCCCGCTCCCGTCTCCCTCCCCGCTCTCGATCCCGGCCCCGTTCCTGCCGGTTCCGTCATTTCCGGTCCGGGCGCCGGTCCCGTCCGGTGCTCCCGTGGTGAGGCGCAGGTCCAGGTCGCAGGCCGTCCGCCGGGCGACGGGCTCCTCCTCGCCGAGCGGTTCGAGGCGCAGGCCCGCCGCCTCGTGCGCGGCGGGGCGGGGGACGACGCCGTACGCCACGTCGAACAGCGCGCCCCGGCTGGGGTCGCGGGGCGGTGCGACGGCGGAGGCCAGGTCCTGCAGCGGCAGCCGGTACCGCCAGGCGTCGCTCGCGACCCGCCCCAGGCGGGCGGAGAACGTGGCGAGGTCCGGGTCGCCGGACAGGTCGACGGGCAGGGGGACGACGTCGTCCAGCGGCCCGGCCGTCCCGGCGAACGCGTTCGGCTCCCCCTCCAGCAGCCCCGAGACGCGGCCGGGGGCGCGCGCGCCGATCGTGAAGCGCTCCTGGCCCGAGCAGCGCGACAGCAGGACGGCGAACGCCGCGAGCACCGCGAGGGAGGGGGTGCCCAGCTCGGGCGGCACGGTCACCTCGAAGCGGTGCGCCCCGCCCGCGCCGGAGCGGCGCCCGGGGCGGGGGCGGTCGGTGGCCGGTTCCAGCGGCGGCACGTCCCGCAGCGCCTCCCGCCAGAACTCCCCCCTGTCGTCGCCCGTCACCTCCGTGCCGGTGCCGGTGCCCGGGGCCGGTACGGAGGCACCGGACGATCCGCCCACGCCGTCGGCGGACGACGCGTGCCGGGTGGCATCGGGGGACGACGCGTCCCGGCTGTCGCCGGGTGACGACGACGCCGGGACGCCGGGGGCCGTCGCCTCCGGGCGGGGGAGGTCGTCCTCGGCGGGCACGCGAGGCACGGAGGGCAGGCGCGGGGAGTCGTCCTCGGCACGGGCCCGGTACAGCTCGGCCAGGTCGGCGGCGAGCACGGCGACCGAGCCCTCGTCCGCGACGCACGGGTGCATGCGCAGCACCAGCACGTGCTCCCGGGGGCCGAGTCCCAGCAGGGAGACGCGTACCAGCGGACCCGTCACCGGGTCGAACGGACGGCCCTCCACCTCGGCCAGCGCCGCGCCGAGCCTCTCCGGCTCGACCGGCACCGCCCGGGGCACGGGCGGCGCCCCGGCCGACACCACCGGGCGGGGGCCGTCGCCCCGGGTGGGCAGCACCCAGCGCAGCACCCCGTGCCGCGCGGCCAGGTCGCCGAGCGCCGAGCCCAGCGCCTTCTCGTCGAGGGGGCCGGTCAGCCGCAACCGCAGGGAGATCCCGTCCGGTACGGCGTCGCCGCGGATCCGGTGTTCCAGCCAGGCCCGCTCCTGGGCGGGCGAGAAGAGTCTCACCGGTCGCCTCCGGGCAGGTTCAGGCGGAGCCACTCCAGCTCTTGTTCGATCATGCTCTGGAAGTTCGCGGGGGAGATCATCGAGTACGGCATGTGCGCCTCGCCCCAGTAGCTGACCAGCCGCACCTTCTTGCCCTGCCTGGCCAGCGCGGTGTACATCTCCTCCGAGCCGGTGTGGGTCAGGTAGTCACGCTCGCCGTGCAGCATGAGCACCGGAGTCTTGATCTTGCCCGCGTGCAGGAGCGGGCTGTTGCGCACGTACTTCTGCGGGTCCTCCCACGGCGGCTTGCCCAGCCCGAACTCGAACGCCGGGTCCTCGATGTAGGCGGGCGCGAACCACTCCTGGGCGCGCGGCGAGTAGCGGAAGCGGGAGTCGAACACCCCGTAGCTGCTGATCACGTCGGAGAAGCCGGAGATCGCGATCGCCGCCTTGAACCGGTCGGTCCGCGTCACGAGGCTGTGCACGTTGTAGGAACCGAAGGAGTGCCCCAGCACCGCCAGCCGCTCGGGGTCGGCCACACCCTCGTCGATCGCGGCGTCCACCGCGTTCATGATCGGCTTGGTGGGCCAGGTCATCGGCTCGGACGCGGCCTTGCCCTCGGGGCGGGGGATGGAGGGGACGAGCACGGCGTAGCCGCGGGCCGCGAGGAACTGCAGGGTGAGGTAGCTCGGGTTGTTCACCTGGAACTCCGGCACGTCCTCCAGCGTGGAGACGATCCGGGTGCCGTACACGTTGACCACGAGCGGGTGACGCTGCCCGTCGCGGTGGTCCGGCGGCAGCAGCAGCGCGCCGGTCAGCTTCTCCCCGCCCGCGCCCCTGTAGGTGACGAGCTCGCGCTTCGGCGGGAGCACCTGGGCGAGATGGCCGTTCAGCGACAGCCGCTGGGTGTGGCGCCCGGCGTGGGAGGTCCACAGCGCGGTGCCCTGGTCGCCGCCCGCGCCGAAGACCGCGGTGCGGTTCGCGGGGGAGTACCCGGCGACGCCCGCCTCGGGGTGGGGCAGCGGGAGCGGGGTCAGCGTGGGCGAGGCGCCGGGCGCCAGCTCGTACAGGCCGCCCTTGGCGTCGCGTGCCAGCACCATGGGGAAGTCGCGGTCGAGGCGGGGGTTGGCCGGTTCGGCGCCGCCCCGGTCGGTGGGCCGCACGCCGTTGCGCCGGACGCCGTCGTCGAGCGGCCAGGCCAGCTCCGCCAGCGGGGCGGCGCCGGTCGCCTTCAGGTCGCGCGCCTGCCCGGTGCGCGGGTCGATCAGCCAGGCGCGCCCGTCGGCCACGCCCAGCACGCCGCCGGGCACCGGCACCAGCTCCAGCGGCGGGACCTCGAACCGCGAGGTCAGGTCGCGCGGAGTGGCGGCCGGGTCGGCGGGGTCGAACGCCCACCAGTCCTGGCGGGCCGCCGGGTTCGCAGCGTCGGCGACCTTTGTCCCGCGCACCAGCGGGGTGCCCGCCCCCCACAGCAGGCCGGTGGCCACCAGCCGGTCGGCGGCCAGCGGCGCGGCCTTCCCTCCGGCGGCGGGGACGAGATAGGCGGTGAACGGGTCGGGCGTCTCGGGGGTCGCCTTGCCGACGACCAGCAGCCGGGAGCCGTCGGCGGCCCAACGGGGCTGCACGGTGACCGAGGGGCTCGGCACGTCGCTCACCAGGCGTGGCTGCCCGCCGGAGGCGGAGGCGATCGCCAGCTGGGTGCGCCGCTCCATGATGCGCTTGAGCTTCCCGGCGACCGCCGGGGTGGGGCCGAGGTCGTCCACGCGGGCGATGTTGCGCCCGGTCGGGTCGGCCACCAGGTTGCCGGCCGTGTAGGTGCGGGCCGGGCCCGCCGAGGTGATCTTCCCGGTGACGGCGTCGACGACGACGATCTCCTCGTCCAGCTTGTCCTGGCCCTGGGTCATCGAGCTGTCGAGCACCGCGGCGGTGGCCTCCTTGCCCTTCTCGACCTTGGCCCACGCCTTCGGGGCGACGCGCTGGGCCTCCAGCCACTGCCCGTACTCCAGCGTCCACCGGCCCGCGTTCACCATCGGGGCGATCACCCGCCGCGCGTCCAGCCACTGGATCAGGTAGCCGGAGGCGTTCGTCATCGTCTGCACCCCGCGCGGGGTCAGCTTGCGGGTCTCGCCCGTCTCGCGGTCCCACACGTGCAGGAAGACGTCGTCGCCGCCCCGGGTGGAGGCGAAGGCCAGCATGCGCCCGTCGGGCGACCACACCGGGTTGTAGTGGCCGGTGCCGTCTTTCGCGCCGTGCGTCACGTCGCGGGCCGGGCCCTGGCCGTCCGCTATCCAGATGTCCGCGCGCTCGTTTCCGTCGACAAATGATGCGCCATATCTGCTCGATTCGCTCGGCCCGCGTTTCACGACCGCCGCCACCGATTTACCGTCGGGGGACGGGACGACCTGACCGAGTTTCCTCGTGGCCATGAAGTCCTGCATCGCGAACGGCTTCGCGGCCCCCGCGGCGGGACGTTCCTCCGCGGGGGAGGCGGGCGGTGAGGCGCCTCCCACCAGGGCGGCGGCCGTGAGCAGGGACACGATGAGCTTGACACGTAACACCATGGGAGGACGATAACCATGTCGCCGGAAACGCGAGAAAACGCTCGGACGGCTCTCTGGAAAGCGGCCTATAATCCCGCCCTCGCCTTAAACGGGACGACAATCAGGATGGCGGCCGGGGCGACAATCGGTGCGGTGATGAAGACGGCGATCGAGATGGTGCGAAGGTTGCCGAGGACCGTCTCGCCGGCGGCCGGGTCCGGAGGTGATCGGCCCGGAGGTGACCGGGCCGGAGGTGACCGGGCCCGCGCTGATCGGGGCATCCCGCCGGCGAGATGACCCCCGCCGGAAGAACTCTCTGTGGAACCTGTGGAATCCGAGGAATGGGAAGTTCCAAATGACTGATGTCGATCTGGCCGACGCCGATCTGCACGTCGGCGACAGACCCCACGAGGTCTTCCGCCACCTGCGAGACAACGACCCGCTCTACTGGAACCCCGACGGCAAGGAGCCCGGCTTCTGGTCGGTCACCCGGTACGAGGACTGCGTGAGCGTCCAGAAGGACCCCCAGACCTTCAGTTCCAACCAGACCAACACCCTCGGCCCGCACCGCAACACCGGTGACCAGGGATCCGGCAAGATGATCAACACGACGGACCCGCCCCGCCACACCGAGCTGCGCAAGCTGGTCAACAAGTGCTTCACCCCCCGGGCGATCGCCGCCCTGGAGCCGTACCTGCGCTCGGTCGTGAAGGACGTGTTCGCCGGCGCGCTGGAGAAGGGGGAGTGCGACTTCGCCACCGTCGTGGCGGCCCTGCCCGTCGCGGGCATCTCCGCGCTGCTGGACGTGCCGCGCCAGGACTGGGACCTGATGCTCAGGCTCACCTCCACCGCGTTCGGCTCGCACGACAGCGAGTACCAGATGACCTCCGACGTGCGCGCCAACGCCGCCCAGGCGCACGGCCAGCTCCTGCTGTACTGCCAGGGCCTGGTGGAGAAGCGCCGCGAGTCGCCCGGCGACGACATCGTCAGCCTGCTCGCCCGCTCCCAGGACGAGGGGGTGCTGAGCGAGGAGGAGTGCCTGCTCTTCTTCGACGTGCTGATGCTCGGCGGCAACGAGACCACCCGGCACGCCGCCGTCGGCGGGCTGCTCGCCTTCATGGAGCACCCCGACCAGTGGGACCGGCTGCGCAAGGAGCCCGAGCTGGTGCCCAACGCGGTGGGCGAGCTGCTGCGATGGACCTCGCCCAGCCGCCACGTGCTGCGCCGCGCCGCCCGCGAGACCGAGCTGCACGGCAAGACCATCCACCCGGGCCAGGACGTCGTCATCTGGCACACCTCCGCCAACCGCGACGAGCGCGTGTTCGACTCCCCCGACGTGTTCGACGTCGGGCGCCCGCGCAGCTCGCGCAGCGGGCACGTCGCGTTCGGCTCCGGGCCGCACTTCTGCCTGGGAGCCGCCCTCGCGGAGCTGGAGCTCACCGTCTTCCTGGACGAGCTCGCGAACTCGGTGTCGGGGGCCGAGCTGCTCGGGCCGCCCGACTATCTGCGCTCTCCCGTCATCAACGGTGTCAAGCACGTCCAGGTTCGGCTCCACCCCATGGGGTAGAAGCGTCGACCATGAACTCACTCACCTGGGATCAGGTCCACGCGCGGCGGCTGGCCCGCCACCATCTCGTGAAACCCGTCTCCGGCGACCTGCGCAAACCCGTGCGTGACGTGTGCGGGGTGCAGTCGCAGGTCGCCGCCGCGGCCGAGCTGGCCATCGGGTCACGGGTGAAGGGCGCCACGCAGGAGCAGGTGCGCGCCGAGCTGTACGACAAGAAGCGCCTCGTCAAGACGTACAGCCTGCGCGGCACCCTGCACGTGCACGCCGCCGACGAGCTGGCCCTGTGGATGGCGGCCATGCGCTGGAAGCCCTACTGGCGCGCCAAGGGCAGCTGGCACGCCCACCACGGGCTCACCGCCAAGCAGGGCGAGGCGTTCGTCGACGCGGTCCGCGAGGCGCTGGACGGCGAGTGCCTGACCCGCGAGGAGCTGGCGGGGGAGGTATCCGGGCGCGTCGGCGCGTGGGCCAAGGACAAGCTCGCCTCCAACTGGGGCGAGCTGCTGCGTCCCGTCGCCTACCTCGGGGTGCTCTGCTTCGGCCCGGTGCGGGGGGCCAAGGTCACCTACGTCAGGCCCGACCGGTGGGCGGGGCTGAAGACCGAGGTCAAGGACCAGCCCGACCCCGAGGAGTCGGCGATGGAGATCGTGCGCCGCTACCTGCGCGCGTACGGCCCCGCCACCCACCAGGACCTGGCCCGCTGGTTCGCGCTCAGGCCGCCCGAGGCGCGCGAGGCGCTGGAGTCGCTCGGCGACGAGGTCGCCCAGGTCGCGGTCGAGGGCCGCAAGGCGTACGTCCTCGCCGCCGACGAGGGCCGCTGGCCGTCCGACCCGAGCTGCGTGCGGCTGCTGCCGCAGTACGAGGCCTACGTCCTGGGCAGCGGTCCCAAGGAGGTCGTCGTGCCCAAGGACACCGCCGCGCGCGTCTTCGAGCACGGCCGGGGAAAGTACGAGGGCGCGGTCGCCCACCAGATCATGCTGGTCGACGGGGTCGTCTCCGGCATGTGGGAGCGCAGGGAGAAGGGCGGCAAGGTCGAGATCAAGCTGGAGTCGTTCGTCGAGCTCGACTCCGGCCAGACCAAGGAGCTGGAGAAGGAGGTCGAGCGCGTCGGCCGCTTCTACGGCGCCGAGGCCACCCTGTCCACGGGCAGGCTCACCGGCAAGAAGCGCTGAGTTCCGCCCGTGACCCCCGCCGGCCGCCGGCCCGGTGGGCACACCCGGACGGGGGAGTCCGTCCAGGATTCCCGCTCGCCGGCGGGTTCGACCGGATCTCGCTCGCGGCCTCGCCCGGCCGTGATTCCCGCCTCCCTCACCGGCAGGTGCCGAGGTCTCCCCGGATCGCGCGCAGCACCGACCGGCGCTGGGTGTGGATGAAGAAGTGCCCGCCGGGCAGCAGCCGCAGCCGGAAGGCCGACCCCGTCTGCGCGCTCCACGCGCCCAGCCCGGCCGCCGTCGTGGTCGGGTCCCCGTTCCCGCCGAACACCGAGATCGGGCAGACCAGCGGCGGCTCGTCCTGGTGGACGTACGACTCCGCCGCGTTCAGGTCGGCCCGCAGCACCGGCATGACGAGGCTCATCAGTTCCTCGTTGCCGATCACCTCCGGCGGGATGCCGTCCAGCCGGTGCAGCACCCGCATCAGGTCCTCGTCGCCGAGCTGCCCGAGGCGCGGCATGCCGTCGCGGGCCTGGGGGGCGTTCCAGCCCGACACGAACAGCCGCCCCGGGCCCGGCAGCCCGCGCGAGCGCAACCGCCGCGTCACCGTGAACGACACCAGCGCGCCCATGCTGTGCCCGAACAGCGCGAACGGCAGCGGGTCCAGGCGCGACAGCCCGTCGACCACCGGATCGACGATCATCGACAGCCGGTGCGGCGGCTTCTCCGAGATGCGGGTCTCCCTGCCCGGCGAGCGCACCGCCCACAGTTCCACGTCGCCGGGGAGCAGGTCGGCCCAGCCGCGGAACGTCGTGGCGCCGCCTCCCGCGTTGGGCACGCAGACCAGCCGCGCGCGGGGCCGTTCCGGCCGGTGCAGCGGCACCAGCCAGCTCGCGGGATGGGCCGCCGAGGTCATGGAGGTGGAGGAAGGGGTGAAAACAGTCATAGCGGGACCGCCAGGGCTCGTGCGGAGTCCCGGGTCCGCTCGCAGGCGGCGACCAGGTCCGCCAGGGACTCGGGAGGGAACATGTGCGCCGCGTCGCCCGGCCGGTACATCCTCTCGGGCTTGCGGCACGACTCGATGAGCAGCCCGTCCACGCCGTACGCCGCGGCCGCCAGCGAGGCGGGGGCGACCAGCGAGGCCGAGCGGGTGCTGTGGCTGGGGTCGAAGACCACCGGCAGGCCGGTGCGGGCCCGCAGCGCGGCGATCGCCCCGAACCCGGGCTGAGGCGGCGTCCCCGAGGCGCCCGCGCAGAGCACCACGGCGGCGTTGCCCCGGGTGAGGACGAACTCCGCCGCCCGCAGCCAGTCGTCCAGGCTCGCCCGGGGCCCCCGCATCAGCAGCACCGGCCTGGGCTGCGCGCCGAGCTCGGCCAGGAGCGGGCGGTTGTCCAGCTGCCGCCCGTCCACCTGCAGGCAGTCGGCCACCTCGGCGACCGCTCCCACCTCGCGCGGGTCGCACACCTCGGTGATCACCGGGATGGCCGCCGCCCGCCGGACCTCCGCGAGCGCCTCCAGGCCCCGCGCGCCCTTGCCGGGGAAGTGGTAGGGGCTGCTGCGCGTCTTGGACAGCCCGGCCCGCAGGGCGTGCGCCCCCTGCGCCCTGACCGCCAGGGCCGTCTCGACCGCGTCCTCGGTCGATTCCAGCGCGCACGGCCCCGCCGCCCACCACAGCCGGGGTCCGCCGGCCACCCCGTCGCCGATCGTCACCTCGCGGGGCGCCACGCCGCTGTCCCGCCGTACCAGCCAGTGGCCGTCGGGGGTCGGGCGCAGGGCCAGCACAGCGGGCGAGGAGGGTACGCGGGCGAGGGACTCGTCGCCGCTCACCACGACGAACACCCTCCCGGCCAGTTCGACCGGCCAGGCGGTGACGTCCTCGTGCGCCCCGGCCAGTGCCGCCACCTCCGCGGCGACCTCGGCGGGGGTGCCGGGCCGCAGCTCGATCAGCACGCCGGGACCCCCGCGCCGATCTCCTCCCGCCAGGTCGCGATGCTCGCGCCCAGCGAGGCGACGTCCGGGCCGTGCCGCAGCACCCCGGTGGTGACCGGCAGGACGGCCCGTCCGGGGGCCTCGGCGGCGACGGCGACGAGGTCGCGGGTCTCGCGCCCGGCACGGCCGAGGCCGGGGAGCTCCACGACCGCCGACGGCATGCGGGCCACCAGGTCGAGGGCCTCCTCGCGGCCGGCCCCGACCACGGCCGCGGCCGCCACGCCGTGCTCGTCGTTCCACTCCCGCACCTCGTCGGCGGTGCGCTGCGCGACGGTGCGCGAGCCGGTCACCGCGCCCTGCACCCCGCCGGCCGCGTGGTTGGAGGTGCGTACGAGCACCATGACCAGCGTCCCGCTGTCACGGGCCCGGCGCAGCAGCGGGCCGAGGGCGGCGAAGCCCATGAACGGGTTCGCCGTCACCGCGTCCCCGCCCAGCACGCTGCCGGGGCCGAGGTAGAGGTCGGCGTAGGAGTCCATCGTGTCGTCGGCGTCGCACACCTTCGCGTCCAGCACGGCCAGCGAGCCCCGCTCGTGCACGCCGTCGACGACCTCGCGCAGCAGGGCCGTGCCCGCGGCGCCGAAGCGGGTGAAGAACGGCACCTGGATCCGGTAGACGGACACCCGCTCGCCCGCGGCCTCCAGGACCACCGCGCACATCCGCCGGGCCCCGTCCACGTCGTCGTCCATCCTCCACGCCCGCAGCCACTTGGGGGAGGGGGCGATTCCCAGGCAGAGGGAGGATCGGGTCCGGAGCAGGTCGGTCCACATCGGTAGGGCAGCCATGGGCCCATTGCACACGCTCGCGCCGGGGACCGCGCCGGGCCCGCTCGCGGGCGGGGCCGCGTCGGCTAAAATCTCCGCCCGCGTCGCTTATTGATCTACGTCGTAAAGGCGCCTGGCCCGGCGAGGAGTGGCTCGCTCCTCGCCGGGGGGACGGGGGGCGCCGGGGGGCCCCGGCGGATCACCGCTCACGGGCCGCAGCGCGCGCCCTTCCTGGGCGGGGTCAGGTCGACGAGGTAGCGGGTGACGGTGTCGTCGACGCAGGAGGAGGCGCCGGTGGCGTAGACGGTGTGCCCGTCGGCGTCGTAGGTCAGCAGCACGGCCGAGGGCATGTTCCCGGCGACCTCCCTGGCCCAGCGGTACGGCGTGCGCGCGTCCCGGGTGTGGCTGATCAGGACGATGGGCCCGGCGCCCCCGGCGCGGGCGGGGGCGGGGGCGACCGCGGGTGAGGGCAGGAAGGCGCAGGTCAGGTTGGTGCCCTCGGAGAGGCGGTCGATACGGCGGATCTGCCCGGCGAGCCGTTCGTAGTCACGCAGGTTCCTGGAGTGGGGCCGGTCGAGGCAGTTGACCACGCTCGTCACCTCGTCGACGGGCAACGACACCGAGGGGGCGGCGAGCTGGACCCGCAGGTCCGCGAGCGGGGTTCCGTCCCCGTCGGCCGCCGCCCCCAGCGCCGTGGACAGCGCCCGCCAGGAGGAGGGGTCGATCAGGGTGCCGCCGATCACCGCTCGCACGGTGTCGGCGTCGAGGTCGTACCTGCCCCCGCGCAGGGGCTTGGTCCTCGCCCGCGCGATCACCTTGTCGATGGCGGTGAGGACACCCTTCGCGCTGGTGGCCGGGCAGGCCATCCGGGGGTCGCGGGCGCACGCGCGGGCGAAGGAGCGCAGCGCCGCGGCGTGGGCGCCGGCGCCGTGGAGGGAGTCGGTGGCCCAGTCCAGGTGCGCGGTGTCGATGCCGTCGAGCACCATGGCGCGGACGCGCTGCGGGAAGCGGTCGGCGTAGCGCTGGCCGATGTTCGTGCCGTAGGAGTAGCCGAGGAAGTTGATCGTGTCCTGGCGCAGCGCCGCGCGCAGCAGTTCCAGGTCGGTGACGACGTTGGCGGTGCCGACGTGGGGCAGCACGTCCTTGCCGGTGCCCCGGGCGCAGGCCTGGACGATGAGCCGGTAGTACGGTGCGACCTCGCCGACCAGCGGCAGGTCGGCGCGGGGCTTGCCGACGGGCTTGTCGCCCGCGCGCAGGCCGCAGTCGATGGCGGGCTTGCTGCCGCCCACCCCTCGGGGGTCGAAGCCGACGACGTCGAAGCGCTCGCGGATCTGCGCGGGCCAGCCCTCGTGGAAGGTGCGGACCATCCAGGTGCCGGACTGGCCGGGCCCTCCGGCCGCGGCGACGAGCGTCCCGATCCGCTGGTCGGGCTTGCTCGCCGGGGCCTTGATCAGGGGAAGGGTGAAGGTCCTGCCGTTGCCGGGGTGGGCGTAGTCGACGGGCACCGTGAAGGTCGCGCACCTGAACAGGCCGCAGCGCCTCCACTTGGGGGCCTTCTTGATGAAACGTTCCAAACGGGCGTCGGACGCTGGGCCGGGAGCCGTGGCGAGGGCCTTGACGCCGGACGTGGTGCCGGTGGCCGCGGCGAGGGTCTGGGCGCCGGAGGTGTCCGCCGCGCGGTTCGGTACGCCGGCCGAGGCGGGACCGGCCCCGAGGCCCACCATGACCGCCGCGGTGGCCAGCGCCACCACGGCCCCGGCCCATCGGCGCCGGGCACCGCCTGTCCTCGCCGTTCTCGTCGGCCTGTCGCCGTTCATGTTCTCTCCTTCGGGTCGGTCCTGATCGGTCCCGATCGGTCCGCCCCACCTGCGGGTGGAGTCGAGGATCACCGGATGGCAGGAAAGAACTTCGGGGCAGGAAAATGAAGATCCTTCCGCTTCTATCTACCTTTGTAGGCATTTCAAGTTGCAGGCCGCTTTCGTAGCGCTTGACGAGCGATCTTCGACGGAAGCGGACGCGGCCGTGCCGCCCGCGATGGGCCTTCACGGGGTCAGGTCATGGGCGCGCCCCGAGGTGCCCGGACCCGTGACCGCCGGGCGAGAGGTCCGAGGTCGAAAGGTGGGCGTTTCCCCGTTTCCCGCCGTCACGGTTCGGGGGGCGAACCGGCCGGTGAACGGCGCTTTTCCCGTCGCGCGACGGGCGGGACATCTGAATCGGAAAATGATTTCAAGATATAAGCGGATATGGATGGTTCGAGGTCGCCGTCCTCGGCGAAAGCCGATGTCCGCCCTGGTGGAAAGCGGGTTGGTGTCGGCGAGATTTACATGTATGTCGTATAACGAGTGCGGCGTCGCCAATCGATATGGTCGGGAGTGATGCGTCGCTGAAAATGCGCCTCGACGGGGCGATGTTCAACGTTGAAGGAAAAGGAAAACATCATGATGGAGACCGTTCGATTTCGTGCGGTGCCACGAAATACCGTCCGTTCCCGGCTGGTGGGGGTCCTCACGGCCCTGGTCGCGCTGGGGGGCGTGGCCGTGACCCCGGCGACCGCGGCGACCGCGAGTCTGGAGACTGCGACCCCGGCGACCCCGGCGACCCCGGCGACCGCGAGCGTGGCGACGCCGGTGCCGCTCGGTACGGCCGCGAGCTTCGCGGTCCTGGGCCGGGACGCCGTCACGAACACCGGGACCACCGTCATCACCGGGGACCTCGGGGTGTCGCCGGGGTCGGCGCTGACCGGTTTCCCGCCCGGCACCGTGACAGGGACCGTTCACCAGGACGACGCCGTCGCCCAGCAGGCTCAGGCGGACCTGACCGTCGCCTACGACAACGCCGCGGGCCAGGCCGTCGACGCCACCCTCCCGGCGGAGCTCGGCGGGACCACCCTGACGCCGGGCGTCTACGACTCCGCCACCGGAGCCTTCCAGATCACCGGCAACCTGACCCTCGACGGGCAGGGAGACCCGAACGCCGTCTTCATCCTCAGGACGACCAGCACCCTGATCACCGCGGGCGCCAGCGCGGTGACCCTCGCCGGGAGCGCGCAGGCGGCCAACGTCTTCTGGCAGGTCGGCAGCGCGGTCACGCTGGGAGCCGGGTCCACCCTCGTGGGGAACGTCCTCTCGCTGGACGCGATCACCGCCACCACCGGCGCGACCGTGGTCGGCCGCCTGCTGAGCCGCGGCGGCGCGATCACCCTGGACACCGACACGATCTCGCTGCCCCTCTTCCAGGCCTGCGGAACGGCGACGACCACGACCACGCTGACCTCCACGTGTCCCTTGGGGGACAGCGGCCCGATCACCCTCACCGCGACGGTGACGTCCTCGGACGGGACCGTCCCCACGGGGGAGGTGGCCTTCGCCGCCGACGGGGTGGCGCCGGTCACGGTCCCGCTCGGCCCGGGCGGCGTCGCCACCCTGACCACCTCGGACCTCCCCGCGGGAGTGAATCGCGTCGTCGCCACCTACACGGGAACGGCCCAGCTCGATCCCAGCACCTCGCCGGTGCTGATCCAGCGCGTCGACCTCGGGTGCCCCTGCACGGGGGCCCTGCCGGGGAGCGGCGGCGTGCGAGGGGGCGCCGGCCACGACGACGGCGCCGGTCCCGCGGCCGGCCGGGAGACCCGCCACGACGACGCCGGTGCCCTGGCCGGCCGGGAGACCCGGACCAGGGTCACGGCCGCCTGCGGCCGTCGCTCCTAGCGGGCGCGCGGGGAGCGGGACGGCGCCCGAGCCGTCCCGCTCCCCGCGCGCCCGGCGGGGGAACTCCGGTCAGGTGCGGGGTTCCCTGGGGCCGCGGTAGGGCAGCGTCCGGCTGTAGACGAGGTTGGTGGTGGTGCTGCCCAGCTGGGCCAGCTCGTTGACGATCTCCTCGAGGTGACCCATGGAGGTCGCGGCGACCTTCAGCATGTAGCAGTCGTCGCCGGTGGTCCGCAGGCACTCCAGGATCTCCAGGCGCTCGTCGAGCAGCCGGTGCAGCGGCTGGTGCCGGCTGCCCGGATACTTCAGGCGGACGACGGCCAGCACGGGGAAACCGGCTCTCTCCAGGTCGACGTCCGCGTGGTATCCGGTGATGACGCCCGCCGCCTCCAGCCGCCTGATCCTCTCGGTGGTGGCGGAGGCGCTGAGGTTCACCCGCCGCCCCAGCTCGGTGATCGGGATGCGGCCGTCCCGCTGGAGCTCGACCAGGATCGACCAGTCGGTCACGTCGAGATTCTCGGTCATCCGCCGAAGATACCGGCATATCAACGGCAGATTACGCCGTACGCCGTGATGATCCTCTTCCGGCCGTCGACGGTTGCTCGCTAGCCTGAAGTGGTGAAAATGGGCGTCAACGTATTGAATTTCGGACCCGGTGCCGATCCCGGGATGCTGCGCGGCTGGGCGCGAACGGTGGAGGGGCTGGGCTTCGACCTGCTCATGGTCTCGGACCACGTCGTGATAACCCCCGACGTCGCCGAGCAGTACCCGCCGCCGTTCTACGAGCCCTTCACCACCCTGGCCTGGCTGGCCGGGGTCACCGACGGGATCCGGCTCGGCACCACGGTGCTCATCGTGCCGTACCGCCACCCGCTGCTCGTCGCCCGGATGGCCGCCAACCTCAACCGGCTCAGCGGCGGGCGGCTCGTCCTCGGCGTGGGCGTCGGCTGGGCGCGGCAGGAGTTCGAGGCGCTCGGGGTGCCGTTCGAGCGGCGCGGGGCGCTGACCGACGACCATCTCCGGGCGATGCGCTCCGCCTGGGAGGACGAGGCGGACTACCGGGCCGGGCGGATACCGATCTGGGTCGGCGGCAACAGCGACGCCGGCCTGCGCCGGGCGGTGCGCCTCGGCGAGGCGTGGCACCCGCTGCGCCTCACCCTCGGCCGGATGCGCGAGGGACTGGACCGGCTGAAGGCCGTCGCGGACGAGGAGGGGCGGCCGATGCCCGGTTTCGCGCCCCGCATCGCCCTGCGGCTCACCGAATCCCCGATCACCGCTCCCGGGCGGCTCGCCGGCGAGGGCACGATCGACCAGGTCCTCGACGACCTCGAACAGGTGCGCCTGCTCGGCGCCGAAACCGTCGTGCTCGACCCGTTCAACGGTGACCCGCGCGAGACGGCCCGTCCGGAGGTGGCCTGGCAGGCGCTCGCGACCGTGGCCGCCCGCTGGGATCTGCGCGACCATCAACCACGAACGGAACGATGATGACGAACGACGACGAGAAGTACCTCCGCCGGGCCATCGAGCTCGCCGCCGGGGCGCGAGCCGCCGGAGAGGCCCCGTTCGGGTCGCTGCTGGTGGGGCCGGAGGGCACCGTTCTGGCCGAGGACCACAACACGGTCCTCGGCGACCGCGACATCAGCGCCCACCCGGAGCTGAAACTGGCCAGGTGGGCGGCCCGCGAGCTCGATCCCGACACCGCGGCGGCCACGACCATGTACACCAGCTGCCAGCCCTGCCCCATGTGCTCGGGCGCCATCCAACGCTCCGGCCTCGGCCGCGTCGTGTTCGCGCTCTCCAACGAGCAGTTCGCGGGCCTCAAGCCGGGGGGCGGCTGGCCGCACGTGCCCCAGGAGGGTCCCGCGCTGTTCGACGAGGCACGCGTCCCTGTGGAGGGCTACTACACCTGATCTCCGATCGTCGATCCCAGGGGTTCGGTCGCCGTGACCGGGCTCCCGGAGAGGAACGAGCCGAGCAGCTCCGCCGTCAGCTCGGGCACCTCCTCGGGGACGTAGTGGCCGCTGGGCACCGCCCGGCCGCGCACGTCGTTCGCGTACCGCCGCCAGATGTCCAGGACGTCGTAGTTGCGCCCGACGAAGCCGTGCTCGCCCCACAGGGCCAGCACCGGGCAGGTCACACGCCGGCCCGCGTCCGCGTCCGCTTCGTCGTGGCGCAGGTCGATGCTCGCGGCGGCCCGGTAGTCCTCGCAGGAGGCGTGGACGGCCGCCGGATCGGAGAAGCAGCGGGCGTACTCCTCCTGGGCCGCCGGGTCGAACGGGGCGCCGCCGTGCTGGACCTTCATGTGGGCGCGGAGCCAGTAGCCGGGATCGGCGCCGATCATGCGCTCGGGGACGCCGTCGCCGGTGGCCAGGAAGAACCAGTGGTAGTAGCCGAGCGCGAACGTGGCGTCGGCGTGCCGGAACGCGTGGCGGGTGGGCACGATGTCCAGCACGGCCAGCCTGGTCACGGCCCGGGGCTCGTCCAGGGCCAGGCGGTGGCCGACCCGCGCCCCCCGGTCGTGGCCCGCCACCGCGAAGCGGTCGAAGCCGAGCGAGCGCATGACCAGCAGTTGGTCGTGCGCCATGACCCGCTTGGAGTAGGGGCCGTGGTCCGGCGCCGAGGGAGGCTTGTCGCTGTCCCCGTACCCCCGCAGGTCGGTGAGGACCACGGTGTGCTCGCGGGCGAGCACCGGCGCCACCCGGTGCCAGATGAGATGTGTCTGCGGGTAGCCGTGCAGCAGCAGCACCGGCGGGCCGTCGCCCGAGACGTACGTGTTGATGCGCACGCCGTCGGCGTCGACCATGTGGCGGGCGAACGAGGCGGGCAGAGGAATGCTCACGGTGGTGTCTCCGGTGGGCGCGACGGGTCTGCGGGCTCGGATGTCGGACGGGGGCGCGGGATCGGCCGGTCGCCTCACGGTCCCGGCCCGCCCCTGTCTGGATACCGGAACCCGGTGGGGTCTGTCACCCGGGACACTCCGTGGCCTCGTCCATGGCTTCCTCCCGACCGGATTACTCAATGAAAGCCGGATTTATCACTTATAAAGCCAGATATCTCATTAGGCGAGTGTTGAAAAGGCCCGACCGGGTCGGAGGCACGGTCGTCGCGTCCGGCTCACCGGTGATCACGGCGGCCGGAGGCCGCGTGAGCGACGCCAACGCTCGGCTCATGGCCGCCGGTCGAGACCCGGCTGAGCTGGAGGACGCTCATGCCGAACATCAGCACGCCCAGCGGCACGTGCAGGGTCTTCACCCGCGCGATGCCCAGCGCCACCTGCGCCAGCGTGAGCCCCAGGAACCCGGCCGCGTACAGGATGGGCCTGGGCGAGCCGCCGCCCGGCCGCCACACCAGGATCGCGGCGACCAGGTGCAGCACCGCCACGGTGAACACCCCGTAGGCCGAGGCGCTGTGCCAGGCCTGCCCGCCGGGAGAGGACAGCAACAGCCCCGCGGTGACCGGCGCGGCGAAGAGGGCCAGGGTCTGCAGGATGATCGCGACACGCAACAACACGGGTGACTCCTTGACGGCTGCGGGACGGGGTGGGGGCGGGGTGAGCGAGGTGAGGGCGGGCGACGATCCGCGTGCCGGACGGCGTCCCGTGCTCCGGCGAGGTGACGATCCGCGTGCCGGACGGCGCCCGGTGCTCCGGCGAGGCGAACGCCGGGAATGTGAGGCGACGCGATCGCCCGGCCTGATGACCCCGGCCGGGCGCGCCGCGTACGGGTCGTGACGGCCGGGCCGCCTCGACGGCCGCGCCCCCGGGCCGGTCCGCCGCCGTCACCCCACCGTCCACGGCCGGAGCTTCTCGGGGTTGCGTACGGCCCAGACGCGCCCGATCCGGTCGCCCACGACGTCGAACGCCATCACCGTGACGGTGACGCCGTCCTGCTGGGTCACCAGGCCGGGCCGGCCGTTGACCGTACGCTCCAGGATCGTCAGGCCGGACGCCCCGGCGACGATGTCGGCGGCGTAGCGCATGATCTGCTCGGCGCCTTCGATCGGGCGGAGCACGGCGCTGACCAGGCCGCCGCCGTCGGCGATCACCGTGGCGTCGGGGTCGAGGAGGCCGAGGAGGGCGTCGATGTCCTTGGCCTCCCACGCCTGCTTGAAGGCCCTGACGAGATCGGCCTGCCGGGCCGCCGGGGTCGCGGGGGCCTGCGCGTCGCGGATGCGACGGCGCGCCGAGGAGGCCAGCTGGCGGCAGGCCGCCGGTGTACGGCCGACGATCTCGGCCACCTCGGCGAAGGAGTGGCAGAAGACGTCGTGCAGGATGAACGCCACGCGCTCGGCCGGGGTCATCGCGTCGAGCACGACGAGGAAGGCCATGTTGACCGACTCGTCCAAGGTGATCCGGTCGGCCGGGTCGGACGGCTCGGCCGTGCTGCCGCCCGGTCGCGCGCCGACCCACTCCGTACGGTCGGGCAGCGGCTCGGGGATCCACTCGCCCACGTAGCTCTCGCGCCGGGCCCGTGCCGAGCCGAGCAGGTCGAGGCAGATGCGGCTGGCGACGGTCGTCAGCCAGCCGCCGGGCGACCCGACGGCCTCCTGCCGCTGCCGGGACATGGCGTACCAGCGGGTGTAGGTCTCCTGCACGACGTCCTCGGCGTCGGCCAGGGAGCCGAGGAGCCGGTAGGCGAGGTTGATCAGCTGGCGCCGCTCGCTCATGATCGCGCTCAGGCCCGGATCGAGCGGGCCGTCTCCTGGTTCGGATGGGGTGGTCACGGTGTCGACGGCTCCCTCGGTCGCGGCTGCTCTCACCAGTCCGACGACACAACCCCCCGGAATGTCAGGTGGGCGCGTCGCCTCACATTCTCGGTGGTCGCGTCGTCGGACCACCGAGACACCGTCCACCACGCGGGAAGGCTCGGTGACCCCGGCCGGTACGCGGACCGCCGTCGAGGACCCGCGCCGGGACGGATGGCCGTCCCCGCGGCCGGTCACCTCGTACAGGAGCACCGGGCCAGGTGGGGCACGAGCCTCACGACACCGCCGGGACGGTCGTCGGGTCGTCCTCGCTGTGGTGAGCGGGGCCGGCGGTTGGGCGAGCGGGGGCTACCAGTGAGCCGGTCGGGTGAGTGACGGCGGCAGCGCGGTCCGGGCGTCACCCTTCGCCGCGTCCAGCTGGGACTGGATCAGGAAGATGCTTCCGGTGAGGTCGGCGCCCGAGAGGTCGGCGCCCCTGAGATCGGCTCCGATCAGGTCGGCCGTCCTCAGGTCGGCGCCCCTGAGGTCGGCGCCGATGAGATAGGCCCCCCTCAGGTTGGCGCCCCTGAGGTCGGCGCCCCTCAGCTTGGCCCCGATGAGGTCGGCCCCCCTGCGATCCTTCCTCCCGCGCCCGGCTCCGGCACGGACGAGCTCGCTCGTACGCAGCAGCAGGGCGTTGACCTCCCGCCGGTGTGCCGCCACGTCCAGCCGTACGAGAGCGTCGGGGGTGTCGCGGGTGAGGCGTTCGGTCCGCTCCAGGGCGAGGCCGAGATCATCGTGGATGGGGAGGGCCTGCGGCAGCGCCAGCGCCTCGGTCAGGTACCAGAGCAACTCGTGGAGGTCCCGCATGACCGGGAACACCTCGAACATCCGCTGCGCGGTCCGCGGGGCCCGCCGCCAGTCCTGCCCGCCGAAGGTGACCTGGGAGACCTTCTGCCCGGCGCCGAAGCAGTCGTAGACGGTGCAGCCCCGGAACCCCTTGTCCCTGAGGCGCGTGTGGATGCCGCAGCGGAAGTCCGTCCGCAGGTTGGGACAGGCCTGCCCGGCCTTCTTGTCGATCGCGAAGTCCGACGAGGCCGAGAAGGCGGGCACGACGCAGCACAGCGCGAAGCAGCTCTCGCAGTCGGCTCGCAGATCGGCGCGATCTCCCCCGGGCGAGGGAGCGGCGTTTTCGCGTCTCTCGGACAATGCGCGGGATCTCCTGTACGGAACGGCGACGCCGTTCACAGCCGCCGGAAAACGGCTGTGAACAGCTTGTTCACCGATGAACCCTAGTCGACCCCGCCCGTGCCGTCACCACGGCCGGGGCCGGGCGGCGGATGGGGGGCGGGCATGGTCCCGACGACGACGGTGGCGTCCAGCTCGTCGGAACGGACCACCCGTGGGATCAGCCCGTTGCGGGCGAAGGCCTCCGCGGTCCGTGGCGCCTGGCGCTCGCTCGTCTCGATCAGCAGGTGGCCGCCCGGTGCCAGCCACAGTGCCGCCGAGGCGGTCACCCGCCGCTGGATCTCGAGCCCGTCCGCGCCACCGTCGAGCGCCACCCGCGGTTCGTGCACGCGGGCCTCCGGGGGCAGCAGCCCGATCGCCTCGGTGGGCACGTAGGGCGCGTTGGCGGTCAGGATGTCGACGCGGCCCCGCAGCCCGGCGGGCAGCGGGTCGTAGAGATCGCCCTCGTACACCAGGCCGTCGCCGCCGGCGATGTTGCGCCGGGCGCAGCGCACCGCGGCGGGGTCGATGTCGACGGAGTGCAGCTCGACCCGTCCCAGGGCCGCGACCAGCGCGGCTCCCACCGCGCCGGAACCGCAGCACAGGTCGACGACGATCCGCGGCCGACCGAGGGCCTGACCGATGGAGCCGGCGGGCTTTTCGGGACCGGGGGGGCCGAGCGGACCGGGGGGAGGAGCGGAGGGAACGGCGGCCAGCCGGGTGCGGCCGGCGGGCCTGGCGGTCCGGTGGGCGAGGGCGACGGCCTGGTGGACGAGGAACTCGGTGCGACGGCGGGGGACGAAGACCCCGGTGTCCACCGCCACCCGCAGCCCGCAGAAGTCGGCCCAGCCGAGAACGTGTTCGAGGGGAAGGCCGGAGATCCGCCGATCCAGCATGGCGGCGAGGTCGGACGGCGTCCGCGCGGTGGAGATGATCAACCGCGCCTCGTCCTCGGCGAAGACACAACCGGCGGCCCGGAGCCTGGTGACGATGACGGGGATGGCGGGGTGGAGAAGAGATGACGGTAAAGCCGACATTGGAGCCTTTCGGGATGCCGCTGGGGCTCCCTCGGTCACCTAGGTCGGCAGGACCGCGCGGCCGTGAGATGGGAGCACCCGACCTGACACAGCGGTAATGGGGCTCACCTCCTCGATCACGTCCGTTGCTGGAGGGCAACACTACCCGAGCCGGTCCCGGTACGAACACCTTTGTGACAAGCCAGGACGGCGAGGACGACGAGCGTGACCTTCCAAGAGCTGCTGACACCATGAGTCGAGGCGGCGCCGGCAGATCGGTGCGCAGCCGAGGCCGAGGAAGGCTTCGTGGATGTCGCCACGAACTTCCCAGCGGATGCGCAACCGGCGGAAGTAGTGGAGCAAGGCGAAGGCCTGTTCCACAACCCAGCGCTGTTTTCCCAGGCCAGGGCCATGTTCGGTACCGCGCCGTGCGATGAGTGGGCGGATGCCCAGGGTGCGGACCTGTTTGCGGTACTTGTCGTGGTCGTAGCCGCGGTGGGCCAGGACGACGTCAGGCCGTCGGCGAGGCCGTCCGCGCTTGCCGCGTATCGGCGAGGTCGCCTCCAGCAGCGGCACCGGTTGGGTGACGTCGCCCGCGGTTGCCGCCGGTGAGGATGATCGCATGTTGTGAGCAGGCGCCGGCCTCGGGGGTCAACGGGGCCGTGAGCGGAAGGTGCGGCGGTAGGTGTCCGGGGGCACGCCGACCGTGCGGTTGAAGTGCCGGCGCAGCGTCGTGGCGGTGCCCATGCCGGTGGCCGCTGCGATGGTGTCGATACTGTCGCCGGTTTTCTCCAGCAGTTCCTGGGCGTGGCGGATCCGCTGGGTCAACAGCCATCGCAGGGGGGTGGTGCCGGTCGCCGCCTTGAAGTGGCGGCCCAGGTGGCGTGAGCTCATCCGCGCCCGGCGAGCCAGGTCCTCCACTGTCAGCGGCTGGTCAAGCCGTTCGATGATCCAGGGAAACAGGGCGGCGAGCGGGTGGTCGTCCTGGGCGGGCACCGGGGTGGTGACGAACTGGGCTTGGCCGCCGGCCCGGTGCGGTGGTACGACCAGGCGGCGGGCGACGGCGTTGGCGATCGACGCGCCGTGGTCGAGGCGGACGAGGTGCAGGCAGAGGTCAAGCGCGGCGGCCTTGCCGGCGGAGGTGAGCACGCTGCCGTTGTCGACGTAGAGCACGTCCGGGTCGACCTCCACCCGGGGGTGGCGGGCGGCCAGAGCCTCGGTGTGGGCCCAGTGCGTGGTCGCGCGCTTTCCGTCCAGCAGGCCGGCTGCGGCCAGCACGAACGCGCCCGTGCAGAGGGAGGCCACGCGCGCGCCCGCCTCGTGAGCCGCGCGCACCGCGTCGACCAGGTCGGCGGGCGGATCCTCGTCGATGTCGGCCCTTCCGGGGACGATCACGGTGTCGGCGTGCCGGAGCCGGTCGAGCCCGAGGTCGGGCTCCAGCCGGAATCGGCCGACCTGCACGGCGACCGGCCCGCAGACGGTGACGTCGTACCAGGGAACCGTCACGCCGTCCGGGGCGGCGGCGAAGACCTCGTGTGCCAGGGACAGTTCGAAGTGCAGCGTGCCGTCGGTGACGGCGAGCGCGACAGTGTTCATGTCCGGAATTGTACGAGTCATGGCGTTCCGGACACTGACGGTCGGCTGCCCGCCCCCGTCAGGATGTCCGCAGTGGATCATTCGAGCACAGGGGAGAGCACATGGGATCGGGGCAGATGGTAACGGTGTTCGGCGCGTACGGGCACACCGGACGATTCGTGGTGGCGGAGCTGCGGGAGCGCGGGTTCGTCCCGGTTCTCTCCGGTCGCGACGCCGGCAAACTGCAGGCGTTGGCGGCGTCCCATCCCGGACTCGAGGCCCGGCCGGCGTCGGTCGGCGATCCGGTCTCGCTCGACCTCGCGCTGGCCGGGGCGGCAGCCGTGATCAACTGTGCCGGGCCCTTCGCCACGACGGCCGCCCCCGTGATCGAGGCGGCACTGCGCGCCGGGATCGCGTACGTGGACGTGGCGGCCGAGATCGAGGCCAACGTCGACACGTTCGCGCACTTCACCGACCGCGCCCGCGCCGCGGGAGCGGTGATCGTCCCCGCGATGGCCTTCTATGGCGGTCTCGGCGACCTGCTGACCACCGCGGCGATGGGCGACTGGACGGCAGCCGACGAGGCGCACATCGCGTACGGGCTGAGCGGTTGGCAGCCCACGGACGGGACGCGGGCCGCGGGAGCGGTCTCCCGGCAGCGGCGGGGCGGCGCACGCGTCGTGTACAGGAACGGGCGGCTGGACTATCGCCAGGACGACGCGACGACCCTCAAGTGGCCCTTCCCCGACCCGATGGGCCCCCGGGAGGTCGTCGCGGAGTTCACGATGGCTGATGTCGTCACCGTTCCCAGCCACCTGTCCATCCCCGAAGTGCGCACCTACATGACGGTCGAGGCGGCCAGGGACCTGTCGGCCCCGGACACACCGACGCCGGTTCCGGTCGACGAGCGGGGGCGGTCCGCGCAGACCTTCCTCATCGACGTCGTCGTGCGCTCCGGCGGCGGTGAACGGCGCGCCGTGGCGAGCGGCCGGGACATCTACGCCGTCACCGCGCCGCTCGCGGTGGAGGCGGTCCACCGCATCCTCACGGGACAGACCAGGACGGTCGGCGTCGCCTCCGCCGGCGAGATCTTCGACGCGCCGAGCTTTCTTCGCGCGCTGTCCTCGCACATCTCCTTGGAACTGCGTTCGTAGCAGGCGGGCAGCAGGTCGAGCCGCCTGTTCGTGTCGAGGGCGTGAGGCGCGGAGCCCGGGTCTGGCCTGCTCGAGCCGGCTCAGAGGTCCTAACCGGCCCAGAGGTCCTAACAAAATGATCTCTGCCGCGTCCGATGGTCTCGCCGTTCGTTGACCTTCGCCTGAGGAAGGGTGAACAACCGCCATGGATCGCACGTCCGGGCGCTCAAGGACGGCCCGAAACCGGTCCGAGCCCGGTCGGCCGCGGCCGTCCGGGCTCCAAGCACCACGCGATCACCGACGGTGGCGGCGTTCCCCTGGCGGTCACGCCGACCGGCGGCAACCGCCACGACGTCACCCAGCTCATGCCGTTGATCGACGCGGTCCCGTCGGTCAAGGGCCGGCGCGGCCGGCCACGCAAGCGCCCGCAGGAGTTGTACGCCGACCGCGCCCACGACTACGACGTCTACCGCCGTCAGATCTGGGCCAAGGGCATCAAGCCGCGTACCGCCCGCCGAGGCACCCCGCACGGTTCCGGGCTCGGCGTGCATCGCCGGGTCGTCGAGCAGGCCATCGCGCTGCTGCACCGGTTCCGCCGACGGGTCGGGCCGATCCCGCCGCGCCCGCCGCCCTGGAGAGAGGATCAGGAAGACTCGGGGCGCTCCGCGCGAGGGATCCGCCTCAGCAGGTAGGTGTCCATGATCCAGCCCTTGCGCTCCCGGGCCTCGGCGCGGACGTCGCGGATCCGGTCGGCGACCTCCGCGACCGGCCCGGCCACCAGGATCTCGTCGGGGGTGCCGAGGTAGGCGCCCCAGTAGATCTCGAAGTCGGCGGTGTCGGGCAGGGAGGTGAAGGCGTGGCGGGCGTCGAGCATGACGACGATGTCGTCGGACCCGCCGGGCCCCTCCTCGGACAGGCGGCGGCCCGTGGTGATGTGCAGGGGCCGCGCGACCTGGGTCAGGCTGGTGCGGTGCCGGGCGGCCAGCGCCGACACGCTGCTGACACCCGGCACGACGTCGTACTCGAAGCGGACCGTGCCCCGGTCGAGGACCTCCTCGACGATGGCCAGCGTGCTGTCGTAGAGGGAGGGGTCGCCCCAGACGAGGAACGCGCCGGTCTCGTCGTCGCCGAGTTCGTCGCGGACGAGCCGCTCGTAGATGTCGGCCCGGCGCGACCGCCAGTCCTCCACAGCGCCCGCGTAGGCGGGGGTGGTCCGGTCGCGGTCGGGGTCGCGGGCCTCGACCAGCCGGTACGAAGCGTGGGCATGCGCGTCGATGAGGTCCTGCCGGAGCTGGACGAGGTCGTGCTTGGCCTCTCCCTTGTCGAGGATGAAGAACACGTCGGCCGCGGCGATGGCCTTGACCGCCTGAAGGGTGAGGTGGTCGGGATTTCCCGCGCCGATACCGATGATGAGGATTCGCTTCACGCGGGAAAGTCTGCCCCCTGCGCGAAAGGGACACCGCGCCGGGCCGGACCTCGACGCCGATCCCCGGCGAGAACGGTGAAACACGCTCTGACCCGATCGCACGACCGATTCCCGGCAGGGGGCGTGAAAGCGTGAGGTATGACCTCGTCCTGGTCTAGTCTCGCGATCGTGACGATCAAGAATTCGCACTGCTCCTTCTGCGGCGGAGCCTTCGCCCCCGGTCAGCCCTGGCCGCGTACCTGCTCCGGCTGCGGCAACACCTCCTACCTCAACCCGCTGCCGGTCGCGGTGATGGTGTTGCCGGTGGACGACGGCCTGCTGGTGGTCCGTCGTGACGTCGAACCGCACCGGGGCGGGCTCGCCCTGCCCGGCGGCTTCGTCGACGTGGGCGAGTCGTGGCAGCAGGCGGCCGTACGGGAGCTTCGCGAGGAGACGGGCGTCGTCGTCGACGCGGACGGTGTGCGGCTCCTCGACGTGCTCAGCGCCCCCGACGGCACCGTGCTGGTCTTCGCCCTGGGGCCGCGGACCGGGGCGGCGGACCTCCCGCCGGTCGTGGCGACGGACGAGACGACGGAGTGGCTGCTGATCGACGGGCCGCGAGAGCTGGCGTTCCCGCTGCACACCCGGATCGTGGCGGAGTACTTCGCCGGAAAGTGATCACGGCGGCGGCCCCGGTCCGGTCTTCGACCTCGGCGGGGAGGCACGACGCGACCGTCAAGGGTCTTCCCGGAACGGCTCCACGTTCGCCACGGTCTGTTTAGCGCGGGCGCGACGGGTAGAGGGCGAGTGTCACACCTTCGCTGACGAGGAGAAACGCCATGACGGATAACGTGTGGAGCTACCGCCCCGAGGCCTACAGTGGCGAGCAGACGCTGGATCTCGTGGGGTTCGACGTAGAGGCCACCGACGGCAAGATCGGTTCGGTGGACGAGGAGAGCAACGCGGTAGGCGACAGCTACATCGTCGTCGACACCGGTTTCTGGATTTTCGGCAAGAAGGTGGTGCTCCCGGCCGGTACGGTGCACCAGATCGATCCGCAGGAGCGCAAGGTGTACGTCTCGCGCACCAAGCAGGAGATCAAGGACGCCCCGGAGTTCGACGAGGCGACCTACAAGGAGCCCGACTACCGCGACAAGCTGGGCGGCTACTACGGTCCCGGCGCGCCGTAATCGTTGACGACGAACGAGCCCCTCCCCGCCCGGGGAGGGGCTCGTTCGTCGTATGACCGGCCTTCGGTCAGTCCTGGCCGAGCCAGAGGTCGGGCCCGAACACCTCGTAGTGGATGTCGGAGGCGGGCACCCCGCGCCGGAGCAGCTCGGTGCGCACCCCGCGCATGAACGGCAGCGGCCCGCACAGGTAGGCGACCAGGGGGTCGGGGAGGTCGATCCCGGCCAGGTCGACCTGGCCCACGTTGGGCGCGGGCCGGCAGGAGCAGTCGCCCACCTCCTCGTACCACCGGTGCAGGGTGGCGCCGGGCAGGGTGTCGACCAGCCGGCCGAGCTCGTCGCGGTGGGCGTGGTCGGCGGGGCTGCGGTCGGCGTGGACGACGGTGACCTGGCGGGCGGAACCGTTCGCCGCGAGGTGCTCGACCATCGACAGGATCGGGGTGGCGCCGATTCCCGCCGAGGCCAGGAGCAGCGGGGGGCCGTCGGTGGGCAGGGTCAGGTCGCCGAACGGCGCGGAGATCGTCAGCACGTCCCCGGCCCGGACGTTGGCGTGCAGCCAGTTGGAGACCTCCCCCTCCGGGGTGGCGCCGCCGCGCACCCGTTTGACGGTGATCCGCAGGTCGTCCCGCTCGGGGGCGCACGACAGGCTGTACTGCCGGATCTGCCGCGCGCCGTCGGGCAGGGTGATCGCGACGCTGACGTACTGGCCCGGCTTGAAGGGCAGGGGGATCGGCGGCCGCAGGGTGAAGGAGGCCGCGTCCGGGGTCTCGCTCCGCCGGTCGAGCACGGTGGCCCGCAGCCAGCCCTCGCCGGGGGAGGCGCGGTGGAGTTCCGCCTCCAGGGCGATGAGCGCGTTCGCCATCAGCCAGTAGACCTCGTCCCAGGCCGCCACGACCTCGGGGGTGGCGGCGTCGCCGAGGACCTCGGCGATGGCGGCGAAGAGGTACTTGTGGACCACCTCGTACTGCTCGGGGGTGATGCCGAGCGAGGCGTGCTTGTTGGCGATCCTGGCGAGCATCGCGTCCGGCCGGTCGTCGGGGCGCCGCACCAGGATGGTGGCGAAGGCGGCGATCGACCCGGCGAGGGCGCTCTGCTGCTCGCCGTTGGCCTGGTTGCCACGGTTGAAAAGCTCCCGCAGCAGTTCGGGGTGGTCGGCGAACATCATCCCGTAGAAGCGTGCGGAGATGTCCTGGATGGCGCCCCCGACCGCAGGCAGGGTGGTACGGACGATCACGGCCGAATCTGGGGAAAGCACAGGTCCTCCAACTACTAGATGATCTCCACATGAGGCGGGCGGGCACGCTTGAGTCCTGGTCAGACGCGACATCTCCCCCGCAGCCCTATTTATACAATCACATTTTGTGTAAACTCAAGTTCGTGGCGTGTGAGATAGGGCTCCCTCGTACGGACCCGGGGGACCGGGCGTTCGTGCGGGAACGCCCGGCCGGCCGCGTCTACGATGGCGGCCGGGGTCTTCGCGTCCACCCGGACGAGCACGTCGCGGCACTGCCGCAGGGGAGGTGAGCCGGCCATGGCCGAGTCGAGGAAGCCGCGCGGGACCGGTGACGTCACGGGCGGTGCGCCGTCCGCGCGGGCCGCCGAACACCTCGCGCCGCCGCCGGCGGGTCGCCGGCGGCTCATCCTGACGATGCTCCGCGAGTCCGAGGGGCCGCTGGGCGTGGTCGAGATCGCCGAGCGGCTCGACGTCCACCCCAACACGGTGCGGTTCCATCTCGACGCCCTGGTCGACGCCGGGCAGATCGAGCGGGTCCACGCGGCACCGGCCGGTCCCGGCAGGCCGCCGCTGGTCTTCCGGGCGCGGCCGGGGATGGATCTCGCCGGGCCGCGCAACTACCGCGTGCTGGCCGAGATCCTGGCCGGAAGCCTGGCCGCGGGCCCCGAACCCGCGGCCAGGGCGACCGAGGCCGGACGGGCGTGGGGGGACGCCCTGGCGGCCGGCCGCCCGGCTCCGGAGGTCGCTCCCACGCGGGAGGAGGCGGTACGCGAGCTGGTGGGCCTGCTCGACGACATCGGGTTCGCCCCGGAGGAGCGGTCGGCGGGCGGCGACGAGCAGACCGAGCAGACCGGGCAGACCGGGCAGATCGGGCTGCGGCACTGCCCGTTCCTCGAACTCGTCAGGACCCAGGGCAAGGTGATCTGCCCGCTGCACCTCGGGCTCATGCAGGGGACGATGGCGGCACTCGGCTCCCCGGTGACCGTGGACCGGCTCGAACCGTTCGCCGAGCCGGACCTGTGCCTCGCGCACCTCGCGGCGGTCCGTGAGGAGCCGTGACATCTCGGGCGGCCTGCCAGGGTCGTACGGCCTCGTCAGGACGGCCTCGTCAGGACGGCCTCGTCAGGACGGCCGCGATCGGCCGGAAGGCGGGCGCCCCGCGAGCCCGCGAAGGGAGGAACCCCACGCGAGGCCGGAGCCTCGCGGGGGGAGAACCTTGAGGGAAGGAACCCCCGCGGGGCCGGAGCCTCGCGGGGGGAGAACCTTTGGGACCTCGAAGAGGTTCCGGAACGCGGCGGGAGACCCGGTCAGGGATAGCTGACCAGGTTGGCCTCGTTGTTGCTGGAGTTGGACGGTCCGCCCGTCGTGTTGATGATGTTGCGGATCGTGCCGACGCCGCCGAGCGAGACCGTCACCATGTTGTGGAAACGGACACCCGGCGTGTTCGGCGCCTCGAACGCGCGGGCCGCCACGACGCCCGGATTGACGTTGAAGTAGCAGTAGCTGCCCAGGCCCCACGCCTCGTGCGTGGTGACCGTGTCGGCCACCTTGTACGCGGTGTAGCCCTGCGTGCTCCCGTTCATCCAGGCGGCCTGGTTGGGCGGGTCGTAGGGCATCTCGTTCTGGTAGAAGTACGTCCGGCCGCCGTTGCCGTTCCAGACGGTCTGGTGCTGCTGGTAGTGCTCGACGAACAGGCCGTACATCGTGACGTCGTCGCCGTTGACGGTGAGCCCGTTGGCGGCGGTGTTGACGTTCCACCCGACGCCGTAGCTGTGGTCACCCCGCCAGATCCACAGGTGGTCGCCGATCACGTTGTCGCTGTTGACGACCAGGCTCTGGGTGGCCCTGCCGACGGCCGCGCCGCCGACCCGGAAGTACACGTCGTGCAGCGACGTCGGGTTGGCGGCGTGGCTCGCCGACGATCCCGCGGGGCCGACCTGCATCAGCATGGACGAGTTGGTCGGACCCGCGTCGATCAGCAGCCCGGCCACCTTGACGCCGTCCACGTCGGCGACGGTCATCGCGGTCACGCCGTTGTCGGGGATCAGCGTGGCCAGGCCCAGGCCGAGCACGACGGTGTTGGCCCGGGTCACCCTGATCGTGTCGTTGAGGTGGTAGACGGCGGGGGTGAACAGCAGGTTCAGCCCCTGCGCGAGCGCGGCGTTGATGTCCGCCGCGGTGTGGCCGGGCTTGACGACGAAGAACTGGCTGATCGGGATCGAGGAGCCCGCCGGGTTGCCGCCCGCCCACGTGGTGCCGGTGGAGTTGGTCCGCAGCGCCGGCACGAACACCTGGTAGGCGCCGGCCTGGTCGACGTACAGGAACGGCTTCTCCCGCACGACCGGCGTGGTGGCCACCCTGGTGTACGGAGGGTCGGGGAAGTTGCCCGAGGGCGGGTTGTTGACGCCCACGAACACCATGTTCCAGTTGGAGCCGGTCCAGCTGCTCCACTCGGCGTTGCGCGACAGCCACTGCTGCTGCGAGCCCGACCTCACCTGGCCGTCGATCTTCGAGTCGGCGATGAAGCCGCCGCTCGACCAGCCGCCGTCGTCGAGCTGCAGGTTGCCGCGCAGGTGCATCCGCCGGTACGAGGAGGCCTGCGAGACCGCCCAGCGGTCGGTGCCCGACGGCGGGTTGACCGACAGGTTCTCGGCGCCGCGCCAGAAGTTGTGGGTGGCGTTGCCCTGGAACCAGTCGGCCTCGACGTGCACGCCGCCGTTGATGGTGACGCTGTCGGGGGACAGGCCGAGACCGGCGATCTGCGTGTAGAAGCCGATGTTGGCGTCCACCGAGTACGAGCCGGGCTTGAACAGCAGGGCGAAGCGGTTGCCGCCGAACTGGTTGGTCTGCTGCTGGCTGAACACCGAGTTCAGCCTGGCCTGGATGGTCGCGGTGGGCGTCGAGGGGTCGAAGATGCTCACGTTCGGGCCGAGGTCGGGGTTGTTCCCCGTCGGCGGCGGGCTGCCCAGGCTGAAGGACTGGGCGGTCGTGCCGTTGCACGTGTACTGCTGGAGCTGCACGCTGTCCCCGATCGAGGCGCCCGGCACGTCGAGGCACTTGCCGCTGTGCCGGTTGACGAAGTGGTAGAAGCCGCCGGCCTCCTCCACGGCCTGCCACTGCTGGTTGTTGCCGCCGGAGTAGGACCAGAGCTGGACGGGGGCGCTGTCGGCGGTGGAGACGTTCGTGACGTCCCACGCCTGGGCGGCGTTGTTGCCGTTGTTGACCCGGTAGTACCCGCCGCTGGTCGGCTGGAACTGCCAGAGCTGGGCGGTCGAGCCGTTGCACGCGTACTGCTGGACGACGGTGCCGTTGGCGGTCGCGGCGGCCCGCGCGTCCACGCACTTGCCGCTGTTGCGGCTGATCACGGTGGTGAGCCCGGTCGGCGGGGCGGCCTGCGCCGTGCCGGCCGGCACGACCAGGAACGCCGCGACCACGGCGAGCGCCATGAGGATGTGCCTCATCCGGTCCTCCTGGAATCCTGCCGTGACGCGGGTGAGGTACGGGCACGCCGGGCCGGTGTCTCGGCGGGACGGGCGGGGGCGGTGGCGGGCGCGGCGACCGCGCCCGGGGGCGGCGGTGGGGGGTGCTGCGGGGTCACGGTGGCTCTTCTCTGTGGTGTTTCTCTTCCTGTGCCGCGGTGCGTACGCTCCTGGCGCCGGGCACCCCGGCTCGTACGGCGAGGTGACGGCCCCGGAATCCGTCCCATCGGCTCGAAGGAGCGCCCCGGTAACTTCACCCCTTAAATTAACTTGGATCAAACACGGTGGGCAGAATGCTTGTCAATAGGAAAGTTTACAAACAGTAGTTGCGTAGGGGTGCGGCCCTCTTGGGAGAGGCCCGGTTCCTGCGAGGTGTGTCCCGGCGGGCCGGCGGCAGCGCCGGGAGGCGGAGCAGCCGACCGAGGTTTCCATCGTGGGGCGGGCTTCTCCGTCAATAGCGGACAGGGGATGACCGCAAATCCTTCTAGCGTCTGCGCCATGACCACAGAAAATCCGATGACCGTTCTCGTGACCGGTGCCACCGGCACCGTCGGCCGACCCCTCGTCGAGCAGCTGCTGGCCGCCGGACACCGGGTCCGCGCCCTCACCCGCGACCCGGCGAAGGCGGACCTTCCCGAGGGCGCCGAAGTGGTGGCGGGCAACCTGGCCGACACCGCGAGCCTGTCCGAGGCCTTCTCCGGCGTCGACGCCGCACACCTGATCAGCTTCGGCGGGGACGACTTCGCGCCGCTGACCAACGGCACGGAGATCGTGGACCTGGCGAGGAGGGCCGGGGTGCGCAAGGTGACGGTGCTCAAGGGGGACGTGACGAAGAGCGCGCTGGAGGAGGCCGTCGAGGCCGGTGGCCTGGAGTGGACCCACCTGTCACCGGTGGAGTTCATGTCCAACACCCTGGAGTGGGCGGAGTCCGTACGGGAGGAGGGCGTCGTCCGCGAGGCGTTCGCCGACGCCAGGAGCGCCATGATCCACGAGGCGGACATCGCCGCGGTCGCCGCGACCGCGCTGACCTCCGACGGCCACGCCGGCCAGGATTACTGGCTGACCGGCCCGCAGGCGCTGACCCCGCCGGAGAAGGTGCGCGTGATCGGCACCGTCCTGGGCCGCGAGGTGCGCTACGTCGAGCTCACCAGGGACGAGGTCGTCGCGGAGTGGCGCCGGACCGGCTACTCCGACGAGGACGTCGAGTTCTTCCTGACCATGCGGACCGACCCGCCCGAGGCGGGCTACACGGTCCTGCCCACCGTGGAGAAGGTCACCGGAAGACCGGCCAGGACCTTCGCGGAGTGGGTACGCGAGAACGCCGCCGCCTTCGGCGCCTGACGCCGCACCGGACCGGACCGGGCACCTGACGCCGTCATCGAGGCGCCTGACGCCGGACCGGTCGTCGTGCGCGTCGGCGAGGCGCGCACGACGACCGGCTCACCCACGGGACGTTCGCGCGTCGCGTCGCGTCCCGGACACGGGTACGGGTGGGGCACCGTCGTGAGCGGATGACTGCACATGCGGGACGACCGCGAGCGAATGATCGTACGAGCGGGCGATCGCAAGCGGATGCCGAGAGCGCGAGTGGATGCGGGACGCCGCGAGCGGACGTGGAAGGACAGCGTGGAGACCCTCACCCGACGAGCACTCAACCGGGCGACCCTGGAGCGGCAACTGCTGCTGCGCCGGGCGGACGTGCCCGCGCTCACCGTGATCGAACGCCTGGTCGGTTTGCAGGCCCAGGACCCCGACCCGCCGTACATCGGGCTGTGGACCCGGGTCGAAGGCTTCCGTATCGACGATCTGACCCGGTTGCTGTACCGGCGGGAGGTGGTGCGCGCGACGCTGTTCCGGGGAACCCAGCACCTGGTCGCGGCCGAGGACTACCTGTGGCTCAGGCCGCTGCTGCAGCCGATGCTGGACCGCTGGCAGAAGGGCGGGTTCGGCAGGGCCACCGCCGGGCTGGACCTCGGGGAGCTGGCCGCCGCCGCGCGGACGATCCTCGGCGCGAACACGCTGACCAGGCCCGAACTCGGCAGGGCGCTGGCCGAACGGTGGCCGGGACGCGACCCCGTCGCGCTGGCACGGTCGGCGCAGGGCCTGTTGCCGGTGGTGCACCCGCCCCCCGACGGGACCTGGGGACGGCGAGGCGCGACCCCCTTCGTCCTCGCCGAGCACTGGCTCGACCGGCCGCCGGCCGCCGAGCCCTCGCCGGGCGAACTGGTCGTGCGCTATCTCGCCGCCTTCGGCCCGGCCACGGTCAGGGACGTCCAGGCGTGGAGCGGCATGACCCGGCTGGGCGAGGTGATCGAGTCGCTCAGGCCCCGGTTGCGCGTGTTCGGCGACGAGAACGGGCGGGAGCTGTTCGACCTCCCCGAGGCGCCGCGCCCGGACCCCGGCGTCCCGGCTCCCGTCCGTTTCCTCGCCGCGCTCGACAACGTGGTGCTCGCCCACGCCGACCGGACCCGCGTGGTGTCCGACGACCGGCGCGGGCACGTCATCGTCGAGGCGGCGGTGACCGTCGACGGTTTCGTCCGCGGACTCTGGAGCATCGAACGGGACAGGCGCGGGGGCGCGGCGACGCTGGTGGTCAAACTCTTCGAACCCCTGTCGGGGCGGGACGAGGCCGCCGTGACCGAGGAGGGCGCGAGCCTGCTGCGCCTCGCGGCCCCGGACGCCGTCCACGACATCCGGTTTCAGCCCGTCGGCGACACCCCCGGACACGGCCGGGGAACGTGAGTCCCGCACGCCGACCGGCGCCCGGCACGTTCCGGCCGGCCGGACTCGTGCGCCCGTGCCCGTGCGGCCGGGTACGCGTGACCGTACGGGAAGGGCGGGTGGATCCTCGCCACCTCAGAGGGTTCTGACGGTGCTTAGGTAGGCCAGGAGCAGGATGGTGAGGAGCACGAGCAAGACGCTCGTTCCGATGATCATGACAAGGGCGCGCGTCCGCCGGACCGTCCAGCGGATCGCGGCGAACACCAGCGTGATCGTGGCCGCGAGGATGAGAAGTGTCAGATCCACGCTGTCGACGAAACTCGGCATCGCCGCGGCGAGGTGAGCAGGCAGTGTTGTCATTGGGGTTCCCTGGTACGAAGACATGCTCGGTCGGATGCCTTGCCGTGCGGACACCTCCGCTGACGAAGTGACGATCGGGCTCGCCGAAGGGTGTTCGCGGTCTTTCCTGTCGGGGTGCCACTCGCTGCCGGGTCGTGGGCGTCTCGGTCGCCCGGCATGATCCACCTCCCTCAGGTCGACTTTAGTTAACTTCAGTTAATTAAATGAAATTTCCTTCCATTCGATGATTCCCTCGCTGAACCTCCCAATGCTGCCCCGACGGCTACAGAAAACTGACTAGAATGACGTCGCCTCGTACGCGCGTCTTCGCATGTCGGACTGCTTTTAATGCCTCAGCTGCGGATTCTTCATCGACACCGCACTCAAAATTGATGTTTAGTGGGGTGACTGAAGTTCAGATGAATGAGGCTGAGATGAGGGGCGGCAACTCCGCGTCGACCGCGCTGGCGATCCGGTTACGCGAACTCCGTGATCGCCGATGGCCTGATACGCGGATCACACAGGCGCAACTTCGTGAGGCCCTCGGGGTCAGCGCTCCGCTGATCTCGTCGTGGGAGTCCGTTCACACGCCCAGGATCCCGCCTCTGTCCAGGATCGAGGGGTACGCGGCGTTCTTCGCGACCCGGCGGTCGGTCGCGGAGGGGAAGGCCCGCGTGCTCCCGCTGTCCGAACTGACGGTGGAGGAGCTCGACCGGCGCGCCGCGCTGCTGGACGAGCTGACCCGCCTGCGCAACGAGGCGCTGCGGTCGCAGATCGCCGTCACGCTCGCCGGGGAGAGGAGCGCACCGGTGGACGCCTTCCGCGAGGGCCCCTGGCATTTCGCGGACGGCCGGCCGATCACGATCATCTGCTCGCAGGTCCCGGAGGTGGACCTGGCCAGGATCCCGTACGCGAACCCCGCCAGCGCCGACTACATCGAGCTCTACAAATACTCGGACCTGGACTCGTTGTTCGAGCTGCACGGGCACCTTCGCGCCGCGAACCCCCAGAGCCTGGTGACCGTCCGGGTGACCGAGGACCTGAAGTCGGACGACCTCACCACTCACCTGGTGCTGCTGGGCGGCGTGGACTGGAACAAGGTCACCGCGTCCATGCTCGCGAGAATCGAGCTTCCGGTCCGGCAGGTGCCCGACTGGGCCGGGGAGAAGGGCCCCTACTTCGAGGTCGACGAGGACGGCGAGACGCGCAGGCACCACCCCCTCACCCGGAAGTCGGACGAGGGCCTGCAACTGCTGGAGGACGTCGCCTTCTTCTATCGCGGCGTGAATCCCGACAATGTCCTGCGCACGCTGACCATCTGCAACGGGATGTACGCCCGAGGCGTGTACGGGGCCGTCCGGGCACTGACCGACGAACGTTTCCGCGACAGGAACGCGATGTTCCTGCGGACGCGTTTCGGCGACGCGCGGTCGTACGGCATTCTCACCCGGGTCAGGATCCAGGGGCAGGTCGTCGTCACGCCGGACTGGAACCTCGACACGGTCAGGCTGCACGAGTGGGCGAAGCCCGTCGATGGCGACTGAGACGAAGCGGGTCGCGACGGAGCATCATCACGGCTCCCACCGGCACCTGATCGACGTCTTCAAGATGCCGCCCTCTCCCGGAGCGCCCTCTCCCGGGACGCCCGGAACCGGGACGCCCGGTACAGGAGCGCCCGGTACTAGAGCGCTCGGAACTGGAGCGCTCGAAACGGTGGCGGGCGGGACCGGGACGCCCGGAAAGGTCGACGCCATCGTGGTGCCCACGATCCGGCATCCCCGCTGGCTGGAGCACGCGATCCGCCTGGCGGGCGCGTTGCGCTGCCCCCTGGTCTCCCTGCACAGCGGCAGGTGGAGCAGCGCGAGGCGCGCGGCCACCATCGTGCCGGTCAACGTGGAGTTCGTCGCGATCGACATCGACGACGTGGGCCGGTTGAACCTGCCCGACCTCATGACGACGGAGCTGCTCCGGGGCACCCTGTTCGAACGGTCGACCGATCTCAGCGCGAAGCGGAACACGGGACTTCTCCTGGCCCGCCTGATGGGCTGGAAACGCATCGTCTTCCTGGACGACGACATCGAGGTCGGGGGGCACGAGGAGGTCGCGCGGGCCGCCGCGTTGCTGGACACCTACGACGTGGTGGGCATGCACATCGGCGGTTACCCCGACAACTCGGTGGTGTGTCACGCGCACCGGGAGACCGACGGGCACCAGGAGTCCTTCGTGGGCGGCGGCGCCCTCGCGGTCGAGACGACCCGTTTCCCCTCCTTCTTCCCGAACATCTACAACGAGGACTGGTTCTACCTGCTGGGGGAGACGTCGCTGCGCCGGCTCGCGGTGACGGGAATGGTGAAGCAGCGGCCGTACGACCCCTTCGACCGGCCCGCCCGGGCCCGGGACCAGGAACTCGGCGACGTGCTCGCCGAGGGCGTCTACTGGCTCCTCGACGAGCGGACGGGCACGGGCTGGCGGGGCGCGACCGACGTACGGCACTGGAGCCGCTTCCTGCTGGCGAGGAGGGAGTTCCTCGAGAACGTGCTGCGGCGGGTCAGACGTCTTCCCGCGGGTTCGCGGCCGGACCGCGGGGCCATGGAGGCCTCGTTGCTGGCCGCCCTCGGCCGCCTCAGCCGGATCGAGGCCGGGTTCTGCGTCTCCTACGTCAGAGCCTGGGAGCAGGACCGCCGCCGGTGGGCGGAGCACCTGCGCCGGTTGCCCGTGCTCGGGACCGGCACCACGGACGCCATGAAATGGTTGGTCGGAAATGGCGAGAGTCCCCTGCACGGATATGCCGGATTGAAATGAACTCTTGATTTTCCAGACATTTAGCCGTGAATGTGTTGTTCGTGGTGACAGCCGACATACGACAGGCTACTGACCGGGATCTTCCCGCCATGGTCCGGTCGCTCGGCCAGAAGGAGTACTTCGGCGAGCGGCTGATCCTGCAGGGCAGCGGTCACGGGCTGCTCCTCGTCGCCTGGCAGGACGGCGCGACGGGCGGTGTGGCGGTGGGGGACGTCTACGTCTGGCTGGCGGCCGCCGAGGAGCCCGAACTGCGCGCCCACCTGCCGGACGTCGCGCTGATCACGCACCTGGAGGTCGTCGCTGGACGGCGCAACGAGGGGATCGGCACCGGACTCCTCAGGGCGGCCGAACACCGGCTCTGGGACCTGGGCCACAAACAGGTCGCCCTCGGCGTGGGCCTGGACAACCATGACGCCCAGCGGCTGTACGTCCGCCTGGGGTACGCCGAGTGGCCCCACGGCCAGGTGGCCACGACGGAGGTCGTCTACCATCCCGGCGGCGGGCGTGAACTCCGCCCGGAGATCTGCCGGATCATGGTCAGGCAACTCGATCCGTGATCACGGGAGCCCCCGGGGGCCTTGGGTGACCCCGTTTCCAGGTCCTCCCGGCGGTTCAGGGACGCCGCCCGAGCCTGTCGCGACCGCTCCGCCGACGAGGGCGCCCGGCGCGAGCGGGGTCACCAGGGCACCCGGCCCCGGTCGTCGAAGAAGCCGCCCGTCTCGCCGTCGTCGCCGACGGTGGCCCAGTACACCGAGGCGCGCGCGCCCTCGTCCGTGGTGCGCACGCCGTTGAAGTCGTTCAGATCGGTCGCGACGTACCCCGGCGTCACCGCGTTGATCTTCACGTGTGCCAGCTCGGGATCGTCGAGGAAGGCGTTGGCGTACTTGACGGTCAGCATGTTCACCGCGGTCTTCGTCGCGGAGTAGGCGAACGAATCGTGCGAGAGGGCGAACATCGAGCCCTTCTCGGTGGCGTTGGCGAACATGGCGGAATCGCTGGAGACGTTGACGATCCGGGCCGAGGAGGACTCGCGCAGCAGCGGCAGCATCGCGTGGACGACCCGCACCGTCCCGAAGACGTTGGTCTCGAACTCCGCGCGCATGTCATCGCCCGACACCTCGGTCGCGTGCCTGCGGATGAGCGTCCCCGCGTTGTTCACCAGCACGTCCAGGCGGCCGTACTCGCGGCCGATGAACTCGGCCGCCCTCCTGACCGACTCGTCGTCCGTGACGTCGATCCGCACGGGCCGCACCGTGATCCCTGCCTCGGCGAGTTCCTCGGCCGCCCGGGCGCCGCGCTCGGCGTCACGGCTGCCGAGGAGCACGGTGAGGCCGCGCTCGGCCAGCTGGCGGGCCGTGGCCAGGCCCACACCCTTGTTGGCGCCCGTGACCAGGGCGATGGTTTCGGCGGACATCTCTCGCTCCCTCATGCTCGCGGCACATAGACTCAGAACTGATAGTGCCCCTACACTTTAAGCGTAGGGATCCTACGGTTGTCAATCCGGGAGGTGACGTGGAGCCCGTCCTCGGTTCGAGGCGCCCGAAACGGGCGGACGCCCGCCGCAACTTCGACGCCCTGCTCGTGGCGGCCCGGGAGACGTTCGCCGAGATCGGGGCGCAGGCCTCGCTCGAGGACATCGCCCGGCGGGCCGGGGTGAGCATCGCCACCCTGTACCGCAACTTCCCCACCCGCGAGGATCTCGTCGAGGAGGTCCACCGCGAGGAGGTCGAGGCGCTGTGCCGCGTGGCCGCCGAGCTCGACGACCTCGAGGCGTGGGAGGCGCTCGTGACCTGGCTGCACCGCTTCGTCGAGTACATCGGCGCCAAGCTCGCCTTCGCCGACGCGCTCAACCGCACCACCGACAGCTTCCAGGCCTGCCGCAAGGCGATGCGCGACGCCGGCGGCCCCCTGCTCGAACGCGCGCAACGAGCCGGAGTCGCGCGGCCGGAACCGTCGATCGACGACATCCTGCGCATGATCTCGGGCATCAGCACCGTCGAGTACGTCGACGACGCCCAGCGCGAACGGGTCCTCAGGCTCGCTCTCGCGGGTCTGCGGGCAGTGTGATCCCGGGCAGGGCCCGCGGCTCGGAGGCCGTCCGTGCCGCGAGGCGCCGGCGCGGCGGCTACTCCGGTGGCTGTCCGGGTGACCGTTCCGGTGGGTAGATCGTCGTGGCGGCGGTGAGGACGAAGGCCGTGAGGTCGTCGACGTACCCGGGGCTGCGCGCGGCCATCTCCGCGTGCAGTTCCTCCGGCGTGGCCAGCACGTGGTTGAGCACCCCGCCCAGCAGGGTGTCGAGGATGAGGGTGGGGGAGGCCCGCTCGCCCAGCTCCCCGCGCGCGATGGCACGGCGGATGATCGCCCGGGCCTCCCGCACCCGCGAGCGCCGGATGGTGGCCGACATGTCGGCGAACAGGCCGGGGTGGGCGCGGGCCTCGACGTGCAGCCGCAGGCCCGCCAGCCCGTGGGGGCCGAGGTAGTGCTCCATCATGGAGCGGGCGAGCTCGCGCAGGTCCTCGCGCAGGGTGCCGGTGTCGGTGGAGATGGCGGGCAGCAGGAGGGCGTACTCGATCGCGTCGGTGACCAGCCTCTCCCGCGTGGGCCAGCGCCGGTAGATCGCCGCCTTGCCGATCCCGGCCCGCCGCGCCACCGCGTCGAGCGTGAACTTGGCCCAGCCGAGTTCGGCGTAGATCTCCATCGCCGCCCGGAGGGCCTTCCGGCCCACCTCCGCGTCGCGGGGCCGACCGGGCCCGGCGGCACCGGTCGCGGGTGAGGGCACTGCTGTCACCTCCCGAGGGGACATCGGTCGAAATCCTAGACGCGGCCGGCGCGCCGGCACACGATGGACGGGGCCACGAAGGTCAGGCCCGCCCGGCTCCCGGGGAGGTTCTGCCTGGTTTCGGGGTGTGAAGATCCGCCAGGCTTCGAGGCCTGAAGGTTCGAAGCCTCGGGGTGCGAAGGCTTGCCGGGCTTCGGAGGGCGGGGATACGCTCCATCCTGTTTAAGGACGATATTCGTCTATAAATCGTACCTGTTCACATCATCTTTCACGGGTGACCAGGACGCATCTGCCCGGGGCGGTGACGGACCCCATCCCCGAATCCGCTGGAGCGTGAAGATGACCTTCGAGGGCCTCGATCCCCGTACGCCGGTGCTCGTGGGCGTCGGGCAGTCGTCCGAGCGGATCGGCGAGCCCGGCTACCGGCGCCTGTCGCCCGTCGGGCTCGCGGCGGCAGCGGCCCGCGAGGCCGTCGCCGACACCGGCGCGGACGGCGCGGCGGTCGCCGCCGCCGTCGACACCGTGGCGGGAGTACGCCAGTTCGAGATCTCCGCGCCCGGTGTTCCCTCGCCGCTGGGCAGGTCCACCAACTACCCCCGCTCCGTCGCCGGCCGGGTGGGGGCGAACCCCGGCCGGGCGATCCTGGAGGTGGCCGGCGGGCAGGGGCCCCAGCACCTGGTCAACGAGCTCGCCGCGACGATCGCGGCGGGATCCTCGCGGGTGGCCCTCGTCTTCGGGTCCGAGGCCATCTCGACGGTGCTGCACCTGGCCGGGGCCGAGGACAGGCCCGATTTCGGGGAGACCGTCGAGGGCGACCTGGAGGACCGGGGCTACGGGCTCGAAGGCATGACCTCCCGGTTCCTGGCCGCGCACGGGCTGGCGGGCGCGCCGAGCCAGTACGCCCTGCTCGACAACGCGCGCCGGGCCCGCCTCGGGCAGACGAGGCAGGAGTACGCGGCCGGGATGGGGGCGCTGTTCGCCCCCTTCACCAAGGTCGCCGCCGCCAACCCGCACGCCGCCGCCCCCGTCGAGCGCGGCCCCGCCGAGCTGGTCACCCCGACCGAGGACAACCGGTTCATCGCCGAGCCCTACACCCGCTACCTCGTCGCGCGCGAGAAGGTCAATCAGGGGGCGGCCGTCCTGCTGATGTCCGTGGCCGCCGCCAGGAGTCTCGGCGTCCCCGTGGAGAAGTGGGTCTTCCTGCACGGACACGCCGACCTGCGCGAGCGCGACCTGCTGGACCGGGCCGACCTCGGCAGGGGACCGGCTTCGGTCATGGCCGCCGAGCACGCCCTTGACCTGGCCGGTATCGGGGTGGAGGACCTGCACGCCATCGACCTGTACAGCTGCTTCCCGATCGCCGTCTCCAACATCTGCGACGGCCTCGGCCTGGCCGCCGACGACCCGCGCGGGCTGACGGTCACCGGTGGCCTGCCCTTCTTCGGCGGAGCGGGCAACAACTACTCGGCGCACGCGATAGCCGAGATCGTCCAGCGGCTGCGCGCCAGGCCCGGCTCGTACGGCATGGTGGGGGCCAACGGCGGGATGCTGAGCAAGTACTCGGTCGGCGTCTACTCGACCACCCCCGCCGGGTGGCGCCAGGACCGCGGCGCCGAGCTGCAGGCCGAGATCGACGCCTGGCCCGCCGTCCGGCAGGCCGTCCGGGCTGACGGGTGGGGCACGATCGAGACCTACACCGTCAGGCACCGGCGGGCCGGCACCCGCTTCGGCATCGTGGTCGGGCGGCTGGAGGCCGACGGCCGCCGCTTCCTGGCGACGACCGCCGACGGGGACGAGGAGACACTCGCCCTGCTCGGCGACGGCGAGCCCGTCGGGCGGCGCGTCCACGTCCGCTCCTTCGACGCCGGCAACCGGGTGACCACCGGCGGCGCCGGGACGGACGGCTGACATCGGACACGTCCGGCGCCCTCCCGCCGACCGCGGGTCCGGAGAGCGGCCGCGGGGATGATCGTGAAGCGGTCGCGCTAGGCTGAGAGGTGTGGATCCCGCCGACGCGGGGGTCCCGCGGCGGTGGGGCCCGCCGCACCCAACCGCCGCACCCGTTGCCGCCAACGGTCCCTACCCGTGACATGTCGTGCCCGCGCGGCCACGCCGGGCGCCCGCCACGTGCAGGGAGAGGGATGCGTCCGAAGCAGGCGAGGTTCACGGTGGCGACCGAGCCCATCGACCCCGATGTCGACCCTGACGCCGATCCGCCCGATCCGCCCGGTCGGCCCGGTGCTCGCGGGCGCGACGAGTCGCGCCGCTCCCGCCGCTCCCGTCACGGTGTCCTGGCGGTGATCGCCGCCGGTGGCTCGATCGGTACGGGTGCCCGCTACGGCGCCGCCCTGCTGTGGCCGACCGGGGCGGGCTCCTTCCCGTGGACCACGCTGGCGGTCAACGCGGCCGGTTGCCTGCTCATCGGTGTTCTCCTGGTCGTGCTCACCGAGGCGCGGGCCGCGCCGGCCTGGGCGCGGCCCTTCCTGGCCACCGGCGTGCTGGGTGGTTTCACCACCTTCTCCACCTACTGCGTGGACATCGAGCGCCTGATCTCCGGCGGCCGGGCCGGTCTGGCGCTCGGCTATCTGGCGGCGACTCTCCTGGCGGCGCTGGCCGCGGTGGCGGCGGGCACGTGGACCACCCGCCGGCTCCTGGCGAGAACGGCGAGAACGGCGAGAACGGCGGGGGAGCGGGGACGACGAAAGCGACGGGGACAGCGAGAACGAGGAGCGTGAGGAGGAGAGCGCGATGATTCCAGCCGGACGGGCGCTGCGGTTGACGATCTTCGTCGACGACACCGACACCTGGCACCACCGACCCCTGTACACCGAGATCGTGCACCGTGCCCACGCCGCCGGGCTGGCCGGGGCGTCGGTCTTCCACGGCCTTGAGGGGTTCGGCACCGCCTCGATCGTGCACACCACCCGGCTGCTGTCGATGGCCGACGACCTGCCGGTGGCCATCATGATCGTCGACACCGAGGAGCGGATCCGTGCCTTCCTGCCACAGCTGGACGATCTTCTCACCGGAGGGCTGACCATCCTGGACGAGGTCGAGGTCGTGCGCCACCGGGACGGGAGGGCGACGTGAGCGGGCCGCAAAACTGGCTTCCGGTGCTGGTCGGCGGCGCCGTCGGGGCACCGCTGCGCTATCTGACCGACCGGGCCGTGCAGGCCCGCCACGACACGGTCTTCCCCTGGGGGACCTTCACCGTCAACGTGGTCGGCTCGCTGATCCTGGGCCTCCTGACCGGGGCGGCGCTGTCCGGCGCGGTGGGCACGGACCTGCAACTGCTGCTCGGCACCGGGTTCTGCGGGGCGCTGACCACGTACTCGACCTTCTCCTACGAGACGCTGCGGCTGGCCGAGACCGGCGCGATCCTCTTCGCGGTGGCCAACGTCGTCGCCTCGGTCGTCGCCGGTCTGGGGGCGGTGTTCCTCGGTCTCGCCCTCGCCCAGGCGATCTTCACGTGATCTCGTTCCGCGGAGGTCCGGGAGAGTCCCGGCCCCGGAGAGGCCGGGGGGAGTGACGCCATCCCGGTCCCGCCGTGCCCGGGGCCGAGTGTGAACGCCGCCACTCCGGGCTCATCGTGCCTGGGCCGGGCAGGTGCCCGCTGTGCCCGGGGCCACGCGCGCGGACGCCACGACCCCCGGGTCGACGTGCCCGATCCCTCGCGTGCGGACGCCGTCACCCACCTCCTCGGAGGTCTGTTCCGCGGCCGTCGCGCAGCACCTTGACGCCGCGCGGCACCTCCACCCTGAAGCGGGCGTCGCAGAACGCGATCCCGGTGCAGCCCGCCTCCAGGTCGAGGACGCCGCCCTTCAGGTCCCACCGGAGCGTTTTCGAGCTGCCGATCTTGGCGTCGAACCAGCGGGTGACCTTGATGTCCTCGCGGTCGCCGGCGACCAGGTCGGTCGGGATCTCGTGCGACTTCACGTTCAGCGTCTTGCCGCTGAAGGCGAAGGTCCTCTCCTCGGGTCGTGCGTTCCCGGCGTTCACCGAACAGGCCGTCAGGCCGCCGATCAGCGCGGTCACCGCACAGCACACCAGAACGCGCGTCGTCACGGTCGATGTCAACGGATCCTCCAGGGGATGGGCCGGGGGTGTGAGCGCGCCGTCCGGCGCGCTTCCCGAGGATTTCCCGGCGGGGGGATCCGGTGCATCGGCTGTTCGGCGGATATCGGCTGCGATGAAGTGGCCGAATTGCCACAATCACCACTCATCGGCTGTGCCGGCCGCATCGCCCGTGCCCGCTGTACCGCCCGTGCTCACCGTCGTACCGGCGTCGTATCGGCGTGGCGCCGTGTCAGGTGTCCCGCCGGGTGGGCCGGTCACTGTCGAAGGGGCGGGCCATCTCGTCGAGAACGTCGTCCATGATCTCGTCCAGCGGGCGGGACTCGTGCTCGTCGGTCCAGATGTGCGTGGCGACGCGCAGCGCGACCAGGAAGGCCGCGGCCATCACCTGGGGGCGCGAGCCGGGGCCGCCGTCGCCGCGCTCGGCGATGACCTGGGCGAGCTCGCGTTCGAGGCTGGCGTGGTTGGCCAGCTGCCTGGCCAGGAGCGAGGGGTGCCTCTTGGCGAGCCTGGCGCGGACCGCCCACTGCTTGTCCGGCCCGCCGACCTTGCAGTAGAAGTCGTGGACGGCCCCGTGCAGCGCCCGCCAGGCCGGCTCCTCGGCGGGGCGGGTGCGGATCCGCTCGACCAGGAGGCGGATACGCTGCTCGTCGCCGTAGAGGACGGCGTCCTCCTTGCTGTCGAAGTAGTTGGAGAAGGTCCGCCGCGAGATGTTGGCGGCGTCGGCGATGGCCTCGACGGTGACGTTTTCCAGGCCGTGCTCGGTGGTCAGCCGCAGGGCGGCCTCGTGGACCGCCTGCCGCGTCTCGGCCTTCTTGCGCTCGCGCAAACCCGCTGTGATCTCCATGACGGGGACAGCCTACCCGGATAACCATGCCCAGTGCGCAAACTTGCTCAGTGGGCATGTATCTTGTCTCAGTCTGTTCTGATTTATCTGAAATATCCTTATCGGAGGCTGTGCGTGAGCACACAAGCGGTCGCGCCCCCCGGCGCTGAACCGATGACCCATCGCGAGATCCTTGAAGCACTGAGCGGTCTGCTCCTCGCGCTGTTCGTGGCGATGATCAGTGCCACGATCGTGTCGGTGGCGCTGCCGCAGATCATCGGCGCGCTCAACGGCACCCAGTCCCAGTACACGTGGGTGGTCACCGCGTCGCTGCTCGCCGCGACCGCGTCCACCCCGGTCTGGGGCAAGCTGGCCGACCTGTTCAGCAAGAAAGTGCTCATCCAGATATCCATCGTCATCTTCATGCTGAGCTCGCTGGCCTGCGGATTCGCGCAGAACACCGGCCAGCTCATCGCCTTCCGCGCCATTCAGGGCCTTGGCATGGGAGCCCTGCAGGTCCTGGTCCAGGTCATCATCGCCGCGATGATCAGCCCCAAGGAACGGGGACGCTACAACGGCTACCTCGGCGCCGTGATGGCCGTGGCCACCGTGGCGGGCCCGCTCCTCGGCGGCCTGATCGCCGACACCTCGTGGCTGGGCTGGCGCTGGTGCTTCTTCATCGCCGTGCCGTTCACGGTCGTCGCCTTCATCCTGCTGCACAAGACGCTCCACGTGGTCACGGTCCGGCGGCCCGACGCCAAGGTCGACTACGCCGGCGCCACGCTGATCGCCGCGGGTGTGAGCGTCCTGCTGATCTGGATCACCTTCGTCGGCAACTCCTTCGACTGGATCTCCTGGCAGACCGCCGCGATGGCCGGAGGCGGGATCCTCATCCTCGCCGTCGCCGTGCTGGTGGAGTCGCGGGTCAAGGAGCCGGTCGTGCCGCTGCACATCGTCCGCAGGCGTGACCCCGCCCTGGCCATCCTGGCCAGCCTCGCGGTCGGCATGGCGATGTTCGGCGGATCGGTCTTCCTGGGCCAGTACTTCCAGATCGGCCGCGGGTACGGCCCCACCGAGGCCGGCCTGCTGACCATCCCGCTGATGCTCGGCGTGCTGCTGTCCTCGACGGTCTCCGGGACGCTCGTGTCCAAGACCGGCAAGGTCAAGCCGTACATCGTGGCGGGTGCCGTCGTGCTCACCGTCGGGTTCCTCGGCCTGTCCGTGATCGACCACGAGACCTCGCTGGTGATCGTGTCGGCCGCGATGCTGCTGGTCGGCATCGGCGTCGGCATGTCCATGCAGAACCTGGTGCTGGTCATCCAGAACGTCGTCCCGCTGCGGGAGCTGGGCGCCGCCAGCGGCGCCATCACCTTCTTCCGCTCGCTGGGCGGCACGATCGGGGTCTCGGTCCTGGGCGCGATCCTGGCCAACAGGGTCGCCACCGGCATCGCCGAGGGCTTCGCGAAGGCGGGCATCCGGCCGTCCGGCTCGGGGGGCAGCACCCTCAACCTCCAGGCGCTGCCCGAAGCCGCGAGGACCGTCGTGCGCGCGGCGTACGGCGACGCCACCGGGCACATCTTCCTGGTCTCCGCCGGGATCGCCGCGGTGGGCGTCGTCGCCGCGCTCTTCCTCAAGCCGACCCGGCTCCGTGACAGCCTGGACCTGCCGGACACGCGGGTGAGCGACGCCCTGATCGACTGACCCGGGATCCGCCGACCCGGGTACGGGACGGGCGCCGCGATCGCCGCGCGGGCCTTCTCAGGTGGTCGAGAGCACCTGGTGAAGCCTGGCGGCGAAGGCCTCGGGTTCGGAGCCGAAGCCCCCGTGGTCGCCGGGGAACGCCGTGGGCCGCGTGCCCAGCAGATCGGCCACGGCGGCGGCGGCCCGGTACGGCGGCTCACCCGCCGACTCCTCACCCACGGCGGACACGACGCGCACCGGGGACGTCCTGAGCGCCGTGGCGTCGGGGGTGTACCGGGAGAACGGCGGCACCTCGTAGCCGATGAAGAACTCCATGTTCCTCTCGATCCGCGCCATCATCTCCATCGTTTCCCGGTCCGGCTCCCCCTGAGGTGCCCGCGCGCCCCCCGGGACGCGCTCCGGCCCCTCGGCGGCCGGGCCGTCCTGCGCCCGCGCGCCTTCCGTCCGGGTGCCTTCCTCCCGCGTGTCCTCCACCCGCGTGTCCTCCGCCCGCCGTTCGCCGGCGTCTGTCGCGAACGCGGCGGAGAGGGCCCGCATGGCGGCTCCGGTGCCCTCCTCGGCGAAGGCCTTCTCGACGTCGCGGATGACGGCGCGCCAGCGGTCGCGGTCG